>NZ_BAABRU010000017.1 GCF_039545135.1 Herpetosiphon gulosus
GGGCCGAACTTCGGGGTCATGGGTTGATTGGTCGGGCGTTGGTTTTTTGCTGGCCATGAGAACTCCTTGCGGCCCTCGACTTAAGATCATAATCCCAGATCTGTCTCACCTATGTTAGCACAGAGGGGTTCTGCAAGTAGGTCTACGGATACGAAATCGGGCCTTGATACGACGACCGATGATGGCCCACTATTAAAGAGGAGCATTCCTATCATAATGATGGACACGATATTTTTCATAAACTATCCTTTCTTTAAACTCTCAGAAGAAACAATGATTATCAAGGAGCTAAAGCATCAGTGTTTGGTGCTTCAGGTTTTTTAATCTCGGCAGAACTCACAATCACGATCCAATAATAGTGAGTCTGTTTGCAAGATAGATGACGAGCGCAATGCTCAAGGGAAAAAGTGCAAGGCGATAAGGAATTGGAAGGAAAGCAGGAGAGCCACGCTGTTTGAGTAACATCCAGCCATCGAGTCCTATTCCTATCAGTAAACATACAAGCGCTATAGAAAGTGGGATAAACGCCCAGAGGATAGGCCGAATTGCAATATAGTGCTCAAAGGTATCACCGAGCGCTATGTTTTTCTGATACAACGTGAACCGGTATCGGATGATAAGCACATAATAACACTCGACAAGTAGCGCTATCACCATTCGTATGATCATGCGCCACCGATAGGGCGACCGACTCACGGGAACATGATATTCTGTGTCCATAGGATTATTCCTCACGATTAATGAGCATCTGAAGGGCCGTTACCTCAGGGCAATGGGTTTGGGCAACCAAATGCCAACGAAAGCTTTGGCCATCCTTCGAAAAGATTCCATCCGATTCACCAGGTTCACTATCGGCATAATCAATACTAAATCCAGCGACGGGCAGATTCGACTCAAAAAAGGCGGCGATCGCATCAGGATCACCTATCACGCCCCCGATGAACGTAATTGGGCCGGTGTCTTTTTCAAAACGTCCTTTGATCCGCGTTGTCGGTGGCAAGGGAATCGCCGCCAGCTCAGGTTGGGGCGGCAAGGCGGGGACCTCGGTAAAACATGCAGGTAACACTTCGGTCGGCGTTGGGGCAGGTGTTGCACTTGGTATAGCGGCTACTTGGGCTGGTGCTACCGATGGCGACGCACAGCTGATTAACCCGAACGCCACCAACACGCAGCCAAATACGGTCGAACGCATACACACGCTCATCTCTCGGCAATGCACCATTGCACATCGCCATGCCACCATCCTGAAGGGAATGGCTTGAATCTTAAACGTTGCTGTATTGTGAAGATAGGGTACGATGAGGGGACTCATCATTCTCTCAGAATACTGCTGCCAAGATTAACAAATGCTGCGAGGGATTTATATCACCCATCATGGTGGTTAATAGGGGGATACCGGCCAAAATACGACACTGCTGGCCAGAGTTATGCTATAGTGGGCCAATCCTGATACATGACCTAATTCTTGAGTGAAGAATTGAGGGTATGATGCGTTTCACCGCGCGGTTTGAGCGTGGTCAGCAAGCGATCTGGTTGCTTGCTCCATGGCTGCTTGGCACATGCTTGCTCGTTTTGCTGCCGTTGCTTGGCACGCTTGGGTTGCTGTTTACCCAATACGATGTTCTCTCGGCTCCTACCTGGGTTGGCCTCACGAATATCACACATGTTGGCAACAATCCCTTATTTTGGCGGGCCATCACCAATTCGCTGATTTTTCTTGCGGTGGCGATTCCCCTGCGCTTTGGCTTAACGCTTGGGCTGGGCGTAGTGTTGGCCAAGCCACGGCCCCATGCCCGTTGGTATCGCACGATTATCTATATCCCCAGTTTGATTCCTGATGTGGCCTATGCCCTGCTCTGGCTCTGGATTTTCAACCCAATCTATGGGCCATTGAACCTGCTGCTAACGGCACTCGGCCTCCCACCATCGCCATGGTTGCTCGATGCCACTAGTGCGCGGATGAGCTTGGTGTTACTGACCGTGTTTCAAATTGGCGATGGCTTTGTGATGATCATTGCTGGTCGCCAATCGCTTAGCCAACACTACTACGATGCCGCAGCGGTTGATGGGGCCAGCCCATGGCAACAATTTCGGCATATTACGCTCCCACTGCTGGCCCCATGGCTTGTCTTATTGATTCTGCGCGATTGTGTTGTGACCTTACAACAAACAATCACGACCACGGCCCTGATGACCAAAGGCGAACCCTATTATGCCACGCTGTTTTTGCCCTCGCTTATCTATCAAGAAGCCTTTGATCGGTTTCGGTTTGGTCCGGCTGCGGTCATGATGCTGGCACTGTTTGTGGGTTTGGGGCTGATTGCCGTCAGTGTAGTCATGATCACGCGGCGTACTCTGGGTCGAGGCTAGGTCATGCGTGTGCGAATGATCCTGAAGCAGGGGTGTTTGCTGCTCGTCTTGGTCATCTGGCTCTTGCCGTTATATTGGATGCTGCTAGCATCCTTGCGTCTGCCTGGTACACCACCAGCGCCTACGATTACATGGCTTCCGCAGCACCCATCGCTCAACAGCTATGCCCAAGCTGCGGCGATTGTGCCGCTCTGGACATTCTTGGGCAATTCACTGCTGATCATGGGCATCACGGTTCCGCTCACGATCGTGAGTGCTTCATGGGCAGCGTTGGGCATTATGTATTTGCGACCATCGCTCCGCATTTGGGTGCTTGGCACGTTGATTGGCTGTCTGCTGATTCCCACGCAGATGGTCTGGCTGCCGCGCTTTATCCTCTTTGCCAAACTGAAACTGATCGATAGTTATTGGCCGTTGATCGTGCCAGCTTTTATGGGGTCAAGCCCGCTCTTTGTGTTGCTGTTTTACTGGGCTATGCGCCGCATCGAGCCGGAAACGCTGGAAGCCGCCAGCCTTGATGGTGCGCATACGCTCCAGATTTGGGCCACGATTGTGATGCCCCATGTGGTTCCAACCACGGTGACCGTGATTGTGTTGACCACCGTGCTGTATTGGAGCGACTTCATTACCCCCTTGATGTATTTAAAATCGGAGTCGCGCTACCCGCTCTCGGTTGGCTTGTCCATCCTGCAACAAATGGATCGGGCCAATTGGCCGATTCTGATGGCGGGTGCGGTGATCATGACCCTGCCATTAATCCTTGGTTTTTTGCTGATCCAGCGTTTATTTTGGCGCAGTATGTTGGATTCACGCTAGCCCAAGCGAAGCAATCACGTGTATTGTGAGCCTATGTTGAGAGGATCGTTATGAAACACTGGATGAAACTACTCCTGCTAATCCCGTTCATTTTAACCGCCTGTGGTGCTGCCGAACCACAACCCATCCCAACCGTGAGCTTTATGGTGTTTGGCGATCCTGCTGAAAAATAAGCCTATGAAGCCTTGGTCAACGCATTTCACGCCAAACAATCGGCGGTGAAAGTGCAGTTAACCCATATTCCCGGCCAAAGTGAATATCGCCAACGGCTTACAGCAGATTTTGCTGCGGGTACGCCCGCCGATATTGTGTTGATTAACTATCGCCGTTTTGCAGGATTTGCTGCCAAAGGTACGCTGGAACCACTTGGCCCATACCTCGACAAAAGCAGCCTGATCAAACGTGATGATTTTTATACCGAATCGATGGGAGCTTTCGATTGGAATGGGCAATTGACCTGTATTCCCCAAAACCTCTCTAGCTTGGTGGTCTACTACAATAAAAATCTCTTCGATCAAGCTGGTTTAGCCTATCCCAAGGATGATTGGACGTGGGAAGAGTTTCAGGCAACCGCTCAAGCCTTGACGATTGATGCCGATAACGATGGCAATCCTGAACAATATGGGCTTGGTACTGAGGCCTCGATCTTTCGAGTCACGCCCTTTATTTGGCAAAATGGTGGTGATTTGGTTGATGATCCCGCCAAGCCAACCCGCCTCAATTTGAACACGCCTGAGGCAGCGGGAGCCTTGGAATGGTTCACCGATTTGCAAGTGAAGCATCATGTCATTCCGAGCCGTGAACAAGAATTGGCCGAACCGCATGAAGTCCGTTTTCTCAATGGACGTTTAGGCATGATTCTCAATAGCCGTCGGGGAGTCCCAACCTATCGCGAAATCACCAGTTTTGATTGGGATGTTGCGCCCTTGCCTACGGGCAAGAGCCGCGCAGGCATTTTGCATGCGGATGGCTATTGTATGGCCGCCGCCAGCCAAGAAAAAATCGCAGCGTGGGCCTTTATCGAGTTTGCTAATTCAGTCGAAGGCCAAACCTTAGTGGCAGCCTCAGGCCGGACGGTTCCCTCACTGCGCAGTGTGGCCGAATCACCAGCATTTCTCGACCCCAACGCTAAACCTGCCAATAGCCGCGTATTTCTTGATGTCATTCCGTATATCCGCAGTGTTCCGGTGATGGACACCTGGGTCGATATTGAGGAAATTATGAATATCGAGTTTGAACGAGCACTCCATGGCGATATTGGCTACGATGAGGCTATGCGTTTGGCAACCGAACGCTCAGCAGAATTCTTCCCCCAGCCCTAAGCCAATTGCAATACCTTATATCCACCAAAGCAACGCGGTTTACAGCATAAACCGCGTTGCTTGATCTATTTAATTAAGCTTATCGGCGTTTTGACCTAACGTTAGCAGTATTTTGCAGTTGCGGCTGGCGAGAGCCTTAGCGTGATTGAGCTTGGTGATTGATTGTGAGTGGTACAATAGCCGCTGCTGATGTGTGATTGGGGTTGGCGATGCGGCGACAAAAACCATTGGATTGGGCAACACTTGGGCCAATTGCGGTGCTGTTGGGCTTGTTATTGTTGATTGTCAATCAGCTTAATCAGCCCAAAACTCAATATGCTCCGTTGAGTGCCTATTTTAATGATGCAGCGGCGAGTGTGCCTCAAAGCCAAGTTACCCCCTTGCCTCCCACCAGCTTACAAGCGATTGAGCAAAGCAACGCCGCTGGTAGCTCTAACCAAATCGATTTAGTGCTCGAAGCCGAGCTGTATCAAGACCAAAGCAACGAATTAGCCAGTGAACTGCAGACGGCCCTCGATTATGTTCAAGAACGCACCAATATTCGTTTGGCCGAACGGGTGACGGTGGTGATCAGCCAAGATGCCCAATGTGGCTTCCATGGCGTAACCTATTCCGATGTGCGAGTGATTTATATCTACAGTTGTGCTGGGGTGGCGAGGAGCCGCGTGGTGAATATTGCCGCCCACGAATTTGTGCATCAATTGGAGCATGATCGCTATGGTGCTGCCCATTTGAGCGCCGATTTGGCGCTTTCCGAGGGCTTTGCAACCTGGGGCGCTGGCCGCTATTGGCTGGGTAGTGCCAGCGATTTTAGCAGTTTTGCCCGCGAGTATCAGTCCAATGGGCAAGCGTTACCCTTGGAAACTCACTATGCTAGCGTTGGCATCGACGGCATGAATGTACTCTATTACCAATGGGCTAGTTTTGTCGATTATCTGATTAACAACTATGGCCGTGAGGCCTTCGATCAATTGTATATTTCAGGTGGTGAACGTCAGCCTGGCGCAGCTAATTACGCTGCAATCTACAATCGCTCGTTTGGTTTGCTCGAGGCCGAATGGCGGCAAACGCTGGATTAGGCCGTGCTACAATGGCCCAAGCAATTGTGCAAAGGAGAGTCTATGCAACCGCCGTTTGGTCCGAATTTGCTTGAGTTAGGCCCGATTGTAATTCGTATGTATGCGATTGCAATTTTGAGTGGCGCGATGCTGGGGGGCTGGCTTGGCGCTCATCGTGCTCGCGCCCGTGGCTATAACCCTAATATCGTTTGGGATTGGTTGATCGTTGGTTTGATTTTGGGGGTTGCAGGTGGGCGAATTTGGTATGTAGCCTCGTCGTGGCCTCAATATCGCGATGGCCCATTTCTCGATATGATTAACACCACCAAGGGCGGTTTGGCCATCCACGGGGCCATCGTTGGCGCGGTGCTGACGGTGATCATCGCCGCATGGCGCACCAAAACCAATGCACTCACATGGATGGATGTTCTGGCCCCATGTTTGAGCGTTGGCCAAGCAATTGGGCGCTGGGGCAACTTTTTCAATAACGAAGCCTATGGCGGCCCGGTCACCAATGGTTTGCCTTGGAATTTGGATATTCCAGCCCAATACCGGATTCGTGGCACTGAGCAGTATGATGCCGCTACCCGTTTTCACCCAACCTTTTTATACGAATCACTTTGGAATTTAGGCGTGTTGTTCTCGATTGTCTTTATCGAACGCCGCTTCCGTGGTCGCTTACGCAATGGCGATTCATTGCTGATTTATGGCGTGCTCTACTCAATTGGCCGTTTTTGGATCGAAGATCTACGGGTGGATAAGCTCTGTACTGGCGGCGTTGGGGGTGCGATCTGTAACGATAGCCTCTCGACCGCTCGTTTGACCAGCATCGTTTTGATTGTTGGTTGTAGCGCCTTGTTTGTGCTGCGCCGCGTGTTGCAGCGCAATCCACCAGCCAGTAGCTACCAACAATGGGATGAACCATGGCAACCAGAGCCTGAAACGGCCAAAGCCACAGCCTAATCACTATCAGGAGCTTGGGGAATCAACCTCAAGCTCTTTTTTTCGCAACAATCCAGCTTTAACCCACGTATGTTTTGCAAGATTTTCAGCCTCAATTGGCCGTTGCCTACGATGTTCTTTTTGAGAAAGGGTCTGCTATGTTTGGAGTTCTGCGTGGGTGCTCGCCGCACCTTGATCAACCAACCCATGCCGCTTGGTGGAGCCATATTTGTGGTATGTGCCTGACCTTGCGCGACCAGCATGGCCAAGTTGCGCGAATTACCACCAATTACGATGCTGCCTTACTTTCGGCATTGTACGAAGCTCAACGCTCTGAGCAAGGCTCGCGCCGCACGAGTGTCTGTGCGTTACGTGGTTTTCGGGCACTCGATGTGGTCGCGGCTGATGATCATGGTTCGCGCTATGCCGCAGCCGTGAGTTTGCTGATGGCCGCAATTCGGCTGCGCGATAATGTGGCTGATCGTGATGGTTGGGCTGGTAAAGTGCCCTTGGTTGCTAACACAGTTGCTAAACGTTGGGATAAAAAAGCTGAGCAAACCGCGCGGGAGTTGGGCTTTGAGCCAGCTTTATTGCGCCAACAAGCCGTCGCTCAGGCTGAAGTTGAGGCCTTGGTTAATGCCGATTTTTGCACCTACTCGGCTCCGACCGAGGCTGCGGTGGGTGCGGCGTTTCGGCATACGGCGATTTTGGCCAACCAACCGAGCAATGCCGAGCCACTTGAGCAAATGGGCCGTATGTATGGCCGCATGATGTTGCTGCTCGATAGCTACAACGATGTGGCCGAAGATCAAGCCCGTGGCCATTTTAATGCCTTATGTGCCACACCCCAAGCCGAATTGCGCACGGTTGCTCATAAAATTTTCAACGATGCCTTTGCTAATTTGCGCCAACAATGGCAACGTTTGAGCTTGCTGCAAGCGCATTTGGTTGAAGTTTTGTTATTAAATATGTTGCCAGCGATTGGCTCAAAAGCTTTTGGCGCATGCAAGCGCCATAGTTTGGCCTGCGCCACGGCCTTGCCAGTTGCGGCGGCATTATTGCCAGCTATGGCCAGCGATTACGATGACGATCCTTCGCGGCGTGACCCCAATCGCGCCTACACTGGGCCAACCCGTGCCCTCAAGCCCCACGAAAATCCTGAATATCAAGGTCAATATCCGCAACAGCCGCCCTACCAAGGCCAATATCCGCAACAACCATATCAAGGCTATCCGCCACAGTACAATCCAAATGATCCGTCGATGTTGCCACCTGGCTCGTTGCCGCCAGCCAGTTCACATTCTGTTCCACCGCCAGGCCATTATCAAGATAGCAAACGTGATGTAGCCTTGGGTGCAGCTTTGTGCTGTTGCCAAAGTCGCCGCCATCGTCGCCACTCGCATCGTTCACGGATTCGCTGTTGTGATGATGATTGCTGTGATTGTTGCCAATGTACCTGCTGTTGTTGCGATGCGACCGATGTTTGCGAGGGCGATGGTTGCAGTTGCTGCGAATGTGGCGGCTGCGGCGATGGTTGCAGTTGCTGCGAATGTGGTGATTGCTGTAGTTGTGATTGTTAATATGCGTAAGCTCGTTATGCAACCAAGCTGCATGGCGAGCTTACCACAGCATCACAATCACAATCACAATGATACAACTAACGGCTACCAGCCAAGGCCAATTGCGGCGTTGATGGTATTCGGGCGAGGCTAAATACACTTGTTGGGCATGGGCAAAAACAGGCCGCGCATCAACTTGCAATAATTCACAATATTGCAGCAGCAAGGGCTTAATTTGCTTAAGCGGAATTTGCATAAATGCGCCTTGTTCGATTGCCTGCAAATAATCCCAGCGAATGCCTGTACGCCGTTCGGCAGCATACAAACTAAGGCCGGCTTTTTGACGAGCTTCGCGCAACAACGCTGCGCCGCTAGGCGGGCGAGTTGGCTGTGGTTCAGCAGGCTCAACTGCCAAACTCGGCAACCGTGGAACTGGCTCAAGCAAGGCTTGGCGTTGAATCAAGCGTTGCACGCGGGCAATTAATTGAGCCTGACTGAATGGCTTGGTCAAATAATCATCAGCACCTAAATTGAGACCACGCACCACATCATCGTCGCTGGCTTTGGCGGTGAGCATCAAAATCGGTACATTGCTTTCGGCCCGCAATTGTTGGCACAACTCCCAGCCGCTCAAATCAGGCAACATCACATCCAACAACACAATTTGGAAGCAATCGCTGGCCCATAAACGCAGCCCAGCCATGCCCGTGTTGGCAAGTATGGCTTGCCAACCAGCCTCGCGCAAATGCATCAGCAACAAACGCCCAATCGCTGGATCATCTTCGACGACTAAAATGTGGGTCGTGCCATTCACGCCGACTCCTGTAATAGCGGCAGATCGAGCAGGACTGCCAAGGCCCAAGCGCTACTAGCAGGATCGGCGCTTTCGGCTAATTGACTGAGGGTAAGCATGGTTGTTGGCTCGTTGCGCCAAGCTCGCAAGCCGTCGATCGCTCGCCGTCGTAAACTTAAGGGGGCGGTTTGATCAGCGGCTAAGGTTTCAACCTCAGCTAACACGGGCGTAAAACGAGCTTGACATAGACTGCTGAGGGCCAAGCTGCGAATAGCGAGCGCTTCACGATCATTGTGCAATAATTCGGCCAATTGCTGTAACGTAGCTTCATCGGCGGTTTCGGCCAACGCTTGAGCTACCCGCAAGCGCAAAGGCAAAGGGTTGTGAGGCCGCAAAAATTCCAAGGTATCGAGCGGGTTTTTTGCTGCTGCCAACAAAATTTCCAGTGCTAACAAGCGCGTGCCAATCGAGCCTGTGGTCGCCAATTCGCGCACCAAACCAAGATGAATCGCGCCTTCAAGTTCTAACAATACGCGCAAGGCATGTAGCCGAATCCGTGTGCTTTTGCCGCCAGCTTGAGCTAAACGATTGAGCAAAGCAATCGCGGTGGGTTCTTGCAACAAACGCAAACCATCCATCGCGGGGATTGCCAAACTAGGGCTGTCGTGCTGAGCGTAGCGCAAAAACAGCGCAATCGATTCGCGATCGGCAACCCGACCCAAACAACGTAATGCTGCCGCTGCGACCTCCAAGGTTGGCCGAGGGTCGCGCAGAATCTGGCGCACCGTGTTCAGACTGGCCTCAGAAACAGGTGCAACCAAACAATCCATTGCGGCCACATGCAAGGCTGGCTCAGCATGGTTCGATGTTAATAATGCTAACATCAAGCCTTCACTATGCGCCATGTGCAATTTATGAAAACTATGCACCGCATCGACCCGCAAACTCAACGGCGTATGATCATCAACGATCATGGTTTCGAGCAACGGCGCAAGATGGTTATCGCCACTCAGGGCGGTCAGCATGGCGCTACGGGTTTGCGGATCAAGCTGATTATTGATCAACATTTGGTGCAAACTGGGCTTGGCTTGGGCTTGTTGGCTCAGGGTATTGGCGGCAACCCAGCGCAATAACGGCTGGCCATTGCCAATTGTTTGGGCCAATTCATATTCGGCATCGCAATTGGCTAATTGCGCAGCAACCACAGGCGCAACCGTCAAACTATAGCGATCAGGATTGCCAGTCAGGGCTTCATACAGCACCGAACGGGCTGCCGAGCCGCCGATTGTGCTTAGAGCTTGGGCGGCAGCGGCCCGTACATTATGCACCTCGCGGGCGACCAACTCGGCCAAACTGGTTGGCGGATCGGCGCTGGTGTTGCCAACCGCCAAGGCTTCGGCCCAACGCCATTGTAAGGCTGGCGAAAAGCTGGCAACTGGCCATTGAATTGGTGGCTCATGCAAATAACCCATTGGCAGCTCGTGTTGCCACGCTAGCTCCAATTGCTGGGGTAATTCACCAATTACAATTGTGCGTAAAGCCCAAATGCCACTCTCATCGCGGCGCGTGCCAAGGCCAACGATCGCTGCTAGCAAGGCTTGCAGATCATTGCGTTCGTTTTCAACAATACCTGCTAAAACCGCCTGCGATTCATCATTTTTGAGCTTGGCAAGGGTGCTGATCGCCGCAGTTCGCACCATAAACGCCGATTGATCGCAAGCGAGGCCGAGCAAACGTTGCATAAATAATGGCTGAGTTTGCGGATCGCTGCGATAAATAATCCCGCTACGCAGGGCATTGCCAAGTTGAGGTTGCTCAAGCAGCCGAATCAGCCGCTCACTGGTTTCATTTTGACGTTGCATAATTGCTTGTGCTGCCTCTAAACGGGCAGCCAAGGGCAATTGTGAAGTAACTACTCGCAACAGCAAGGGATTCGCGCCGTTGCTTTCGAAGCGCAATAATTCGTGCAAGGCTTCATGACGAGCCGTCCAGTGCACATCATCGCCCAAGACCAAGCGCCCCAAAGCCCGAATGGCCAAACTGGGCGTTGCCTGTAACAAGGCTTGGCGAGCCGCCGCTCGTAAGGGCGCACTCGCCGCAGTACAGGCGTTCAACAAGGCTGGGGCGGTACGCTCAGTGGCACAACCCTGGAGCGCCAGCGAAGCATGCAAATGTACAATCTGATCAAGCTGATGATCATCGAGCAAGGCACTGGCGGTTGCCACGACGAAACGTGCCCCATTTGGCTCGCAATGCAGATAGAAAATCATGCGGCCTGCGTGCAGTTGCTCTTGCAAGTGGCAACGCCCAGCATGACTATTTTGAGCCAGTAAATAATTGACCAATAACTGGCTCCAGTCGTCGTGCTGGCGTTGAGCCAAGCTGATTAAGCGTGGGGTTAATTGAGTGTCGTGCATGGCAAAAAGTTGTTGGGCGGCACTTTGGCGCGTGTTATAGCTGAGGCGGCTATCGCTCAACATATCCAATAAATAGTCGAGCGCCAAATGGCTGGGCAAACTGCGCACAACTTGCAAAGCCCAAGCCTCGCCCTCAGAGCCATTGCTCAGTTGCTCGGCAATTGTGGCGCTAACCACGCTTTCCATGCTTTCCAGCAAATGCCAAATCTGCTCGGTATAGGCTGGCTCATGGCGGGCTACATGCACCAAGGCTCGAATAATTGCGGCGCTCCAGCCAGCAATCGGCACATGATGTTCACGCAAACAGCGCCCAAGCAGCAGCACCCGTTGGCTGGTTAGCGGTCGATTACCACGAATGGCATTGTAGAGTGGGGCGGGGTCGGCCAACAAACCCGCCGTCAAAGGCAATAATTCATGCCATAGTGGGTTATCCAAGTCGAAATCGTGCCAAGCATGATGCGCCGCCAAATGCAGGGCTGCGCAAAACAGGGCAAATAATGGTGATCGAAAGCGTACCAACCCGCGCTGATCAACCTGCACTAAGCCATTCAGGGCTACTAAACTTGGTTGCAACCAATAAACTGCTTTGATCTGTTCGCCTTGGAGCCAAGCATAACCCAATCCAGCCAAAGCTGTACGTACCTTGGGCAAATCGGCTCCGGCGATTGGGCGCAAAGCGCGATCAACGGCGGCGGCGTACATGCGCACGCGATTGGCCGAAAAGCCATGGGTTGGGTAGGTCGCGGCCAAAATTGCTACATCGGCAAAGCGCTCAGCCACCAAACGCCCGCGACCATCATTTAAGAGTGGTGGTAGTAATAATGCTGGCTCTTCATTGGGCAATAATTGGCGCAACCATTGCTCCAAAATCGTGGCATCGGGTGCTTGCACTTGCCAAGTGGCCCAGCCAGCCCAGTTTGGGTTGGTGGCATGGTCGGTGGCAACGGCGGCCAATGCTGGATAGCGCTCAGTCAAATCAAACAACCAATTGCGCCAATGCTCGGCAATATGCGGCTGCGCTTCCTCAAGATCATCGAGTAGCAACATCCATTTGCCCGCCGCCAAGCCGCGCTCGATGCCCATACGATCGTGGGCAAAGCCAGCTTCGGCCAAGGTGCGAGCCAGCGTTGCATCGGGCGATTCGGTAGCACTGGGCACATGCAGCAAAATGGGAAACAAGCCAGGCAAGCGTTCTTGGGTGGCGCACCATTGCAAGAGCATATTGATTAAAACAAACGAACGCCCGCTGCCCAAGCCACCCACCAAACGAATCCGTTGATTGAGTTGGAGGGCTTGCCAAAGGTTGGCTTGTTGACCATTGGCGGGAATGGGACTCAGTTGCAGCACCAAACTACCGATGGTTGGCAACACCCGCGCAGGAAAACGCTCGGCCCAACGCGCCTGCACATACCGCGCATAACTACGCTGGCGTTGCGCACGCCGTAGCCGAGGTAACAACAATCGATCAAATGGTGCAATCGCCATAACATGCCACTCCTTGCTTGGATAGTTCTAGGGTACTCGTTTGGAGCGGCTGGCTCAATTAATATAAATTACAGTTCGGTGACACTCGGCCATTTAAGCCCATTTTTTAGGTCTTGCGATCTTGTCAAAGCCTGTAGCCTCGGCGCACAATAACAGCGGAGGTTTTGACAATGCTACGTCTTTTTTCAGCGATCCAACTTGGCTCACTCGGATTAACCAATCGCTTGGTCGCCACGCCTAGCCCAAGTCGGTTTAATCATGGCGGTGGTTTTCTCAATCGCAGTTTGATTGTCGAATACGGGCGATGGAGTAGCTATGGCATTGGCCTGATTGTCAGCGAGCCGGTGTTGGTGCAAGCAAACTCAAATTTGCCGCGCCCAGCCTTGAGTGCCGATGCCCATATTCAAGTCTTTCGCAATTTAAACCAGTGCTTGCGAGAATATCAGAGCCATTGCTTGCCCTTATTGAGTTTGCTCAGCCAACCAGAAATCCAACTGCAACCGAGCAATTGGCCCAATTTACGTGAGCAGATGCTGCTGGCGGCATGGCGAGCCTACGCGGCTGGCTGCCCAGGGATCGTGATCGATGCCAATGCTGGCTCGCTTTTTCATCAGATGCGGATTAGCAAACAAGTGCCGCCAACCTCGCGCAGCCAATTGTTGCTTGAAAGCATCGAGGCGATTCGCGGCTGGCTTGGGCGACAGTTTGTGGTTGGGGTGCGTTTGGTGGTCGATGATTTAGTGCCCGATGGCGTGAGTTTGCAAGAAAGCCGCGTGTTGGCGCACGAATTGGTGGCCGCCGGAGTTGATTTACTCGATTTGGTGGTTGGGCGCTCGGTTGCGCCAATTGCTCAATTTCCTGGCTGGCAAATACCCTTGGTGGCCGGTATTCGCAGCATTGTGGATGTACCATTGATTGCCCATGGCATGCTGGGTGACCCGTGGATTGCCGAGGAAATGTTGCGCGAAGGCTGTGCTGATTTGGTGGGGCTTGAAGCAGCGATTTCGGCCACACCACATTGGCCAATCTGGGCCCGCCAACAACTTGAGCGCGAAGCTGAGGCAGCATGACGAGTGCCAGCCTGCGTCATGGTATAATAGCCCAACCATGGCGCTGAAAGAAGGATCGAAGATATGGCAAAAACAATCTTCATCATGGACGATGATCTCGCACTCCAGATGGTGATGGAGATCGCCCTGCGCGAGGTTGGCTATGAAGTCGTGCTGGCGAATAATGGGGTCGAGGGCATTGCCCAACTTGAAACCCTAAAACCTGATCTGATTATTTCAGATATTATGATGCCCGAGATGGATGGGGTTGAGGCATTCAATCAAATTCGCGAGCGGATACAGGATGAAGGCATTCCTATGGTGATCGTAACGGCGCTTAATCGTAAGCCATGGTTCAGCGACCTTGAAGAAGAAGGCGCTGTTATTTTACAAAAGCCGTTCGAGGTCGATACATTCATCGACTTGATCAACACTATGGTGAGTGATTAGTGTTCTTTTTGCGCCGACCAATGCGACCATGCTCGTCGCGATGGTCTCGTTTTTCGTTGTAATTTCGGCATTCTGCTGCTATTCCCCTTGTGGTCGAGCCGACCCAAGGGGCTTTTGCTGCCCCAAAAAGCCCCAATTGGCGAAATTGCTCGTTTTCTCATCCAAAATTCTTTTGATTTTTGGCGCTGAATATGATAGCGTAGCAAGCGACGAACAACCAACCGCCCTATGGAGGCTTTGCGATGAGTGATCGCCCAAATGAAGATAAGAAATTGCACGACCCAAAAGCAACTGTGCAGTTAACCGCTGACGATTTGGCCGCCATGCGGGCCGAATTGCAACAAGAAAAAGATAAAGCGAATCAATTTGCAACTGCCCGTTTGAGCGAGGCTGATATCGCTTCTGCTACCAATAAGAAGTTGGAAAATCCTTATGCCACGGTGCAATTGAACCCTGAGGAGATGGCTGCACTACGCGCCGAAGCCCAACGGGTTAAGGCTGAAGCTCAGGCTGCCCAAGCGGCCCAAGCTGCACCAGCTGCTGCACCAGCACCAGATAATATTAGCTCAATGCGCGGCGGGGCGGTTGCTAACACGCCACCAGTGCCTGCAGCACCCCAGTCGTTCCCTGATCAAACGGTGATTATGAGTCCAGGCCAAGCACGGGCACAATATGCCAATGCCCCGGTTGATCAATCATATGCGCCGCCCGCTCAGCAACAGCAATACGCGCCACCACAGCAACAACAATATGCGCCGCCACAGCAACAATACGCGCCACCAGCACAGCAGCAATATGCACCGCCACAGCAACCAGGCTATGGCCAGAATTACCAAAATGTGCAGCAAACCTATAATCCACCGGCGCAAACTGGCTTTCCAGCGCCGCCAGCAGCGCTCAATACCAATGAGAACTTCTTTCAAAAGTATGGGGTATATTTGCTGATTGGGTTTGGGGTAACATTAATCGTCGCAGCAATTTTGTTATTAGTCATTGGCTAATTGTTGGGAGCGAGCAGTAGCCTACTGCTCGCTTTTTTAGGGTTTGCATGATTGAGCTTTTGCAGACGATTGAGGCTAGTGTGCAGCAGGTCGCTGCCGAAGCCTGTAACTTAATTCAAGTTCCGCCATTTGTGGCCATGCTTCACCCCGATGATCCTGCGCCATGGTTCAACTATGCGATGCCGATGGCTGGCTTGGAGACGGCTGCCGCCAATTTACCAGCCTTGCGCCAAGTTTTTCACGCCCAACAACGCCAACTACGCTTTGAATGGACTCGTGAGTTATGGCCAGAGTTGGAAGCGATTTTGCGTGATGCTGGAATCAAGGTCGATCATGTTAATCCCCAGATGATTTGTCTGCTTGAGCAATTCAAGCCCTACCATAACCCCGCTGTTAGCTTGCGGATGCTGACAACTGCCGATGACTTGGCCAACTATCGCCAAGTAACGCGGCTGGGTTTTGGCGATTATTCAGCGATTAGCCAAGCCGATGTTGATAGTTTGCACAATGCTTTGACTGATGGTTGGCGCTATGCCATGGCCACAATCGAGGGCGAATTAGCGGCGGTCGGCGGCTATAAACCAACCAGTCTTGGTGTCGTCGAATTAGTGGCGATTGCGACTCTGCCTGTTTGGCGGCGACGTGGAGCAGCCGCAAGCCTGACCAGTTTTTTGGTGGCTGATCATTTTGCCAATGCTGGCAAATCGGCATTTTTATTTGCCGCCGATTCAATTGCCCAAGCGACCTATGCCAAAATTGGCTTTCAACAGATTGCCACTCACTTGGCAGCAACCGAGGAGTAAGCCTTACAGAGCTAATGATAGCTTATCGTATTTGCTGGGTCTTGTTTGTGCCCTCACCCCCTAGCCCCCTCTCCCGCACGCGAGGCGAGGGGGAACCACCGTATCATGTCCATTGGAACGCCCCTCGCCCACCGCAGTGGGAGAGGGGTCAGGGGTGAGGGTATGCTGGCGGGTTTTAAAACCTACCCCTGTAAAGAGGAGTAAACTCATGCGTCGTTGGCTTTATGGTGGTTTGGCCGTGCTCTTGATTGGCTGTGGTCAAGCCTTCAAACCGACCAGTAGCGAGGTTGAGCCAATTGCCGCGCCTGCTGCTGAGCCAACGATCGACTTGAATGCGCTGATTACGTGGCAGCCAGTGCCAGCTTATACCCCGCAAATTCCCACCCCAACCAATATTCCAATTCCTACGCCCATTCCCGATGTTTGGCCGAATGAGCAGGCTTTGGCGCTGCGCCCTGAATTTGCCGGCGATGGTACACATTCAACGATGCCGCGTTATACAATGCAAATCACGCTTGAGCCAAGTGCAGGTCGTTATAGCGGCAGCCAAATTATTACCTACACCAATACGACTGGCACTAGCATCAATAGTTTGGTGTTGCGTTCGTATACTAATTTTCCACCCGATGCCCAGGGCGATGGCGGTGATACCACGCTTGAGGTTAGCAAGGCTTGGAGTAATGATCGTGAACTAACCATTAATCGCGAAGCTGAAAATACCGCTTTTCGGATTAATCTTGCCACGAGCCTAGCGCCCAATCAGCAGGTTGTGATCAGCACCCAATTTGCTGGCACGATCAAGGCTTGGCCCGATGGTTCGTATCCCTTGCTTTCGGCCTATCCCATGCTAGCGGTTTGGAATGCAGCAGCCAACGATTGGCGTATGGATGTGACCCGTTTTCCTGATCGGGTGTTTGCTGAAACGGCGCTCTATCGAGTACAACTCAATCTGCCTGCTGAATATCAAGTAATTGGCGCGGGCCAGCTGCTAGAACAAAATGCCGATCGTACCAGCCGCACCTATGCTAGCGGGCCTGTGCGGGAGTGGGCCGCCGCGATTGGTCAATTTGCGGTTAGCACGAGCAATCTTGATGGGATTGAAGTTAATGCGTATGGCCCCGATTACCTCGATTTGGCGCGAGTGCGCGAGATGGCGGTTGGCGCTTTAGCTAGCTATCAAGCCAAAATTGGCGCGTATCCCTATCGCAAGCTTGATCTACATGTAATGCCATGGGATAGCGGCGGTGGCATCGAATATCCAGCCTATACCATTATTCTGGTGAGCGATGGGATCAATCGTAATACTGATTATGTGGTATTTCACGAGGTATCCCATCAGTGGTGGTATGGTTTATTAGGTAATGATGTCTATCGCGAGGCTTGGCTGGATGAAGCCATGGCAAGCTACTTGACCTATGTGGCGACCCAGGATGTGCTCGGTCAGGCCGCTGCCAACAGCTATTATGCTGGCGAAATTGAGCGCTTGGACCGGAGCAATCAAGCGAATGGCAATTGGCCAGCTGGCTTGGCGATCAATCAATATCCATCATTTAATAGTTACTATCGTGCGGTCTATGGCAAAGGTGCGGTGATGTTGCATCAGCTACGCATCAAGCTTGGCGATCAAAGCTTCTTCCAAAGTTTAGCTCAACTCAACGAGCAAAAGCGCTATCAGATTATTACCCGTAGCGATTTCCAAACTGCCATGGAGCAACATAGCGGCCAAGAACTAGGCGAGTGGCTGGATCGCTGGCTCAACTGGTGAGATTGACTCTCCCTGTGAGCGTTCGCTGGTTTTGGCCAACAAATCGACCTGCATGCCTTCGCGGGCTACAAAGGCCCAAGGATAAACCGCCTGCGCATCGGCCTCGATTTGGTCGATCTGGCTATCGGTGTGGGCTGGCTCGTGATGAAACAGGGCGACTTGCTTGATATTGGCGGCTTGAGCTAATTCAATTGCCATGGCCCAAGTGCTATGGCCCCAACCTTGGCGACTGGCCTTAGGATTGGCATATTCGGTAGGTGTATAATGGGCATCGTGGATAATTAATTCGCTATCACGGGCAAAATTGGCCAAACGCTGATCGGTGCCAATATACGATTCGATATCGGTGGCATAAATTGCGCTGACCCCATGTTGCTCAACCCGATAACACATCGAGCCACCGCGTGGATGGCCCAGCGAATGATAACTGCGAATTTCAACTGAGCCAGTTGGGCATAGCTCATCAGCATCGACGGCAACCCGTAATGGTGTAGCGGCATCGGCATTCCACCACAAACGTTCGCCACCTTCAATTAATAAAGTACGACGGCGGGCCAAAAGGCCAGGTCGTTCGGCCAACATCGAGTGCGATGAAGCGCTAGCCAATAATTCCCAAACCCGATCTTGATAGAGATTCCACGGAGCCACGATATAGATCATCTGATCTTCGCGATACAGCGGGGCAAAATGCGGCAAACCCTGAATATGGTCATGATGATAATGCGAGAGCAAAATTAAAATCGGGCGTGGATTAGGCTGCTGAACTAATTGCTGCCCAAGCTCGACAATCCCTGTGCCAGCATCAAAAATCAATTGCTGGCCGGCCACACGCATTTCAACACACGAAGTATTGCCACCTGTTTTAATAAAATCAGCGCCAGTGCTGGGATGACTGCCGCGCACTCCCCAAAATTGGGTTACAAATTCCTGCGTCATGAGTGCCCTCGATGTTGCAATGCTTACTCGTCACGTAATTCTACGATAGGGGTATTAGTTAAGAGATGTTCATGCACAATTCGGTTAATCGCTGTGCTATTAAGCTGGCAATAGACCACCCGCCCGGGCTGAATGATTGCATTTGGCCCACGTTCACAGCGACCAAGGCAGTTGCTCAGACGTAGTTCAACGGTTTCGGTTAAATTGGCAGCAGCAAGTGCTTGCTCAAAGGCTTGTTGCACGTGGCCTAGTTGGCTGCCACAATGCAATCCGTGACAAAGATAAATGCGATACGTTGATTGCTGATTCATTCAGTTTGCTATTCACCCGTTCTCGTATGGGTATGATAGGTCAGCGCCTAGCTGCTGTCAACAGGGATATAACCCATTTTTGCTGCCAAGCCAGTTTTATTAATTTTGGCTCAACGCCAGCCGCATCCTATCGCAGACCGTTAATCGTTGCTTAAAAAAGCAAGCTCTCGGGCTGATTCTGCAACGAGAGCTTGCTTTGAGTTATTGATGATTGACTGGTAGTTGTAAGGTGAAGATGCTGCCAACCCCCAAGGTGCTTTCAAGCGAAACTGTGCCATTGTGGGCTTCGGCAACGTGTTTGGCGATCACTAGGCCCAAGCCAGCCCCACCAATACTGGCGAGCGTATCATCGAGCCGCACAAATGGCTCGAAAATTCGTTCAAAGTCGTCTTCAGGAATACCTACGCCATTGTCACGAATTGAAACCCGCACCAATTGATCATCTTGATAGACCGAAACTTGAATTACCCCACCTGGGGCGGTGTATTGGGTGGCATTTTCCAGCAAGTGCCGCACCGCATTATCCACACCATGCACATCCATATGGATCATCAAGGGCGTTTGAATGCCGCTGACATAAATGTTGCGCACCAAGGTTTGGTTTTTTTCCAAGAAGGTTGGCTGCATATCGTTACAAATCGATTGAACCAATCCGCGCAAATCGGCTTGGGCAAAATCCATTTGGTTCGAGCGCACTTGTTGCAGGTAAATCAAATCGTTGATATGGCGTAATAGGCGGGTGCTATTACGCTTCATCAACTCGAGGGCTTCGCGCTGACCATCACTGACTGGGCCAAGCGCCTGCATATTGAGCAAATCAATATAGCCGTGAATCACGGTCAGCGGGGTGCGCAACTCGTGTGAAATCGTCGCCAAGAAATCGTTTTTAGCCTGATCAAGCCGGGTCAAGCGATTGTTGGCAGTTTCCAACTCGCGCACATGCGATTCCAAGCGCCCGACGAGTTGTTGGCTGTATTCGCGCATCACGCTCGGCGCTTCGGCAGTTTCTAAAACTTCACGTGTGCCACCGATATAGCTGGCGACCAAATCGGGCAAGGCCCGCGGGTCGATTGGCTTAGAAATATAGCCATCGCAGCCAGCCGCCAAAGCCCGTTCGCGATCGCCTGGAGTGGTATTGGCAGTTAAGGCGACAATTGGCACCGAGGCCAGTTGCGGTGTGGCTTTGAATTTGGTGGTTAATTCGTAGCCATTCAAACCAGGCAAATTAATATCCATCAAAATCAGATCAGGGCGATCAGTTTGGGCCGATTTCCAACCTTCGTTGCCGTCATTGGCGATGATAATCTGATAGCCACGAGTTGCTAGAACGCGTCGTACTAAACGTTGATTATCGTGATTATCCTCAATGTACAGAACCCGAGTCGAACCTGCCATGACGGTTATTTCCTTCTAACTAGGTGATTGTTGTTCAATTGGCGCTGGGATGCTGGCGGTGGCGATGGCAAATGAGAAGGTGCTACCAACCCCAACTTTGCTATCGACCCACAAATCACCATCGTGCAAATCGACCAACCTGCGGGTAATCGAAAGCCCCAAGCCCGACCCCAAAATGCCGCGTGCCCCAGCATGCACTTGCTGAAACTCTTGGAACAGCTTGCCCAAGGCTTCGGCATCCATGCCAATCCCAGTATCTTGGACGCTGATTACAATCCAATCGCCGGGCAATAAGTAGTGTGAGCCAATCGGGGTGGCTTCTTGTACCACCCGCCGAATTGCCCTCACCACAATTTGGCCTCGGTCGGTAAATTTTACCGCATTTGAAATTAGGTTAATCACAATTTGGCGCAAACGGGTTGGGTCAACATCCATTGGTGGCAAATCGGGAGCAATATCGATGCGCATGGTAACGGGCTTGGAATTCAGTCCATGCATAATATCGACTGCCGATTGCACGACTGGTAGCACCGCCGTTGCCTCCCGATGCAGGGCAAATTTGCCTGCTTCGATCCGTGCCATATCCAAAATATCGTTAATCAGATCGAGCAAGTAGCGGCCATTTTTGTTGATTGTTTCAAGGTCTTCGCGCTGTTCTTCGACCAATAAGGGCGAAAGTTCATCGAGCAACACCGTTGAGAAGCCAATGATTGCATTCAGCGGGGTGCGTAATTCGTGCGAAATGCTGGCCAAAAACTGCGATTTCAAACGATCAGCTGCTTGAGCACGGTCGAGAGCTTCGCGCAACTCGCCAGTGCGTTGGGCCACCAAATCTTCCAAGTTTTGGAACGAGAAGGCGTTTTCAATTGTCAAGCCAACCATATCGGCAAAGTTGAGCAACAACGCCGCATCTTGCACCGTAACCAAACGTCCTTGCTCATAGTAATCGGCAGAAATCAAACCCAGCACTTTTTCGCGACCCAAAATTGGCGCTTGCACATACGAATCGCCGCCCGAAATAAACTGCTTGGCCTGAATTACCTGCGGATGTTCCCAAGGATTATCGACGATCACCGCTTGGCGCGATTTGATCACGCTGGCTTCAATCGTGTCGCTATCGATCGTAATTGGCTCAGACAGCGCTGCCCGCATAAAATCGTATTCAAGCTCGTAGTTGTTGGGGCCAAACGAGGCTGAAACTACCTCGATCACCTCATCGCGCAGCAGATATAGCACCGCTCGATCAAAACCAAGTCGTTGACATAATAATTGTGGAATGTGATCAAGCACCGTATTCAACGAACGTAAGCGTTTGAGTTCATTGCTGGTTTCATTGATCGCGGCCATCTGTTGGGCATTAACTTCCAAGGCATCGACTTTTTCACGCAAGGCGGCAGTCATCTGATTGAACGAAAGGCTCAAGCGGCCAATTTCATCATTGCCATGCACGATCAACTCTTGATCAAGTTGGCCTGAGGCGATGCGTTGAGCGCCAACTTCAAGGTCGCGCAATGGTCGAATGATCGTTCGCGCCAAGCCTGTGGCCAAAATAATAATCAAGCCTGAGGTGATCAACAAAACTGCCAAGAAATTGCGGCGTAGTTGCTCTTGCTCGCGTTCGATTGCCAAACTCGCGTCACGGGCTGGGCTAATCACATCATCGATTGGCAGCACCAAGGCCACGACCCAGCCAACCGTGCGCATCGGCGAATAGGCCAGATAGCGGTCGCCACCATCGAGTTGCAAGCGCGTCACGCCAGCCATATCGTTACGAATATTTTCGCGCAATGAGACAAAATTTGGGTCGTCGCTCTCAAACAAATTTTGTTTCTTAAACGTTTCGTCCCAGCGGGTATTGCCAGCCTCAAGCTCAGGCCGAATCAAAATATTACCATCGTGATCCATCACAAAGGCATAGCCCGAACTGCCTGCATCAATTCGCAACACATCCGATTGAATCGTGGTCAGCAGCAAATCCATGCCAATCACGCCAATCAACTGATTATTGACTTTGACTGGAGCCGAGACCGTGATATTGAGTTGGTTGGTGACGGCATCAACATAAGTTCCAACCCAAGTTGGGCCGGTGGCATTTTCGGCAGCTTGATACCAAGGGCGTTTACGGGCATCAAAACCATCGGGCAACACACTGACTACTCGCACATCATCGAGCACCATCACGCCTTCTTTGGTGGCCAAATAGCCCAAAGAAATCAGCGGATTCAGATCGACGTTGCTTTGGAGTGCCCCAGTAATTTGGCGAGCGCGAGCCACGGTAAGCCGGAGTTGATCAGGCGGAATCAGGGTTGGGCCACTACCAGCCAGCCAAAAGGGGTCGGGGCGGGTATCAGCTAGCCGATCAAGCGGACGGCTGAAGGCCTGTTGGGTAATATTAACCATCGTTTGGACTTGGCGCTGCACACTCAACAAAGCCTGATCATACAGCTCGGCTTTATCGATTGCGCGACTCATCAGCATGTTTTCAGCTTGAATTAAGAGCGTATTTTCGCTTTGTTTGACTGCGGCCAAGCGGGCTTGGGAAATCCCATTCAAGCTCAACCAACCCACAATAATCAAGGCTGGCAGTGAAACCCCTAATGCCAGCAACAAAACCCGCGCTTGAACCCCAAACCGAACATTTCGTGGTTGTGATGTCATAGGCCAACGCCCCGTGTATTGCTGGAAGTCGAGTTAGATCTGTAGGTAGGTTTAATGTCCCCTAGTGTAGCATAAAATAGTTGATTAGAGATCGGATGAATAAGGATGAGCGATGAATTATTTCGGGCCTAGGTTACCAAACACCCGCAATGATTGAAGCGGCGTGGATCGGATAAGGACGATTATCCATTAAATTGTGACCACATCATTTACCGAACGCACGATCGAGGAATCGACGATCGGAGCACCAGCCTTGTGCAATGGATTGACAAGACATCGTGCGTTTGGTATGCTCCCGCACGAGATTAAGAGTCACGCCATCCTTCTCCTCATCCATCATACCCACCACATTACATTCCCTTAATTTCAGGAATGAAGCATGTTCGTAGTGAGGATGATCAACCACTATCCCAGTATTTGCTCTCTTTGTATGTCTAATAGAAATATTTTTTAGCGATAATAGTAACACTTGTTATTATTATTGCATTATTTAGGGTATTTATGAAAATGAATAATAAAATACTCTTCTATTAGTATTTAAAAATTTCATACAAACACATTAATCACTTGAATCTCAATAAAATATTGTATTGACAAATAAAATAATACTATTATGCTCAAAAAGAATTATTTTTGGAGGAATGTATGAAGGTTTCATGGATGAAAGCGGTGAGAAGGTTCATGTTGGTTTTTGCATTCGAATTAATGTCTATCGTCGCGTATGGGCATACCTCGGCACAAAGTCCTCAAGATAGCCAGACAACTAATCAAAAGGATACACCTTTTGTCGGTCATCCCATTGATGAAAAATCTGTTGGCAAAGGATGTGCTGAACAGGCGTTGGAGGATGCAATACGGAACGGTGAAAAAATCGGGTCTACGGAATGTAATACACTGACAGCAGCTGACGAAAATAGTCCGATGGGCATTGTCTTTTCCGGCAGTAATGAAAAATGCGTCTTAGCACCGTATGGGTATGTTTGTACCAAAGCCGATTATGGGGTCTATAGTCCCAACGATAACAAACCCAATATTGTCCGCCTCAATACCGTCTATGTCATCCGTACCCGGCTTGATCCGAATTTTTCCTGTAACTGGTCTACAGAAGCACGCGTGACCAGTAATGGTGTCCTTGTTCTCCAAGGAGGTACTCCCATTCAATATAATTGTGGGACACGCAATGTTGCAACCTATAGCTCAGGAAATGATGTGAAGCGCGGATCGGTTGCCTGCGGCAAATTTTTGGAAAATAATGTAGTACAAGCTGAGGCATGTACCGTTATTTCTCCATAAACGCACCATCATGTGTCATATCGGAGGGGAGCCAGCGATTAGGTGTCGCTCGCTCCCTAGCTGGATAGCTTATTCAGTAACGAGGTTTTCGATGCTTTTGTCGCTTTTTCTTATTGGGATAAGTTTAATTCTATGGATGAGCCTGTGTTATGGCTATGCTTTTTTCAAAACAAAAATCCGTTGGTTCCTCCTCCATAGCTTGCGCTGGATCAGTATCGGCCAATATTTTGCACTCTTTACCTATCTGATGGCGATTGGAGTGCTCCCACTCCCGTATCGCGAACTCATCATTGTAGTGCTGATCGGCCTCATCATTACCCGAAAATATGTGCCAATGGTGCGTAATGCCTACACAGAGGGAGCCTATCAAGCACGCGATATCATCTTGTTTCGCGTCACTGAACCGACAATCGCTCCCGAAAAAGGCGTATTTGTTCCGTTTCATCATGCGGTTGATATTGGGGCACAACGTTCACTCCGAACCCAGCTTCTGATACATGGCGGAATTATCATCATTAATTTCCTCATTCTGTATGGCGCATTTGTGGTTTCTCCCTAACCACAAGTGCGCTGCGGCGCAACCATGAAGGCCGCGAAGGGCACGAAGGGTTGAAACCGCGAAGGACGCGAAGAACGCGAAGGGTGTTTTTGATCCACGAATTCCACTAATTATCCTTCTAATCCCAAACCCATATCTTCATCCCTCATCCTCATCCCTCTGCGTAAAACCTAGCCCCTGATCCCTGAATCCTGACCCCTATGTTCTATGTTCTTTGCTCGCTGCTGTTTTCAGCTTCATCCTTCATCCCTCATAATTCATCCTTATCAAAGCGGTGGTTGTTTGCACTTTTCTTGTATACTTTGATCTGATTCTCTGGTGCTTTGGGAGGCACTGCATGAGCGAACACCAGTCCGAGCAGGATGTGGGCGTGGATAGTCCAGCTACGCCATCACTGCTTCAACGGAATCGTTGGTTGCGGCGATTGATGAAATTTGGCTTTGTAGTAGTTGGCCTGTTTTTCTTTATTTTAGCCTTGCGCTTGTTAAGTAAAGGGGCAGGCGGCTTAGGGCCATTTCTGACTAAAACCTTGGGGATCGAAAATGCCCTGAATACCTTGGGCTTTGGTTGGCTCTTTGCCTATGGGGTGCTGAGTGGCTCGCCCGTAGCGGGGATTGCACTTTCATTTCTCGATAGCAAAGTAATCGATCCGCTTCAGGCTTTTACGATGATTACTGGCTCACGGCTGGGTGCATCGTTTATTGTGTTGGTGATTGGCTTTATCTACTTTTTGCGAGGCCGTGAAAAAGCTGCATCACTTTCAATTGGCGTGCTGGCACTCAGCGTTACTGCCACCACCTATCTACCTGCTTTGGCAATTGGCTATTGGCTATTGACTGATAGCGGCCTTGATAAAGTGCGGATCGCCTTGCCATCGGCAATTTTCGATTTCGTCGAGCAGGTGTTTGATCCGATTGTGGCTTGGCTGATTCGCACGATTGATAGTGGCATTATCAATATCTTTGGGGCAACTCCTGCCACAACTGGGGTTTTGCCAGCTACCAGTGTTGTGATTTTTGTGGTTGGGGTTGGTATCCTGCTGTTTGCCTTTAACCTTTTAGATAAAGCGCTGCCACAGGTTGATGCTGAACATAACGCTTTTGGGCGGATTGGCGGCCTGATCTATCGACCATGGGCGATGTTTTTATTGGGAGCGTTCGTTACCTCATTAACCTTATCAGTTTCGGTTTCGCTCTCAATCCTGGTACCACTTTCGGCCCGCGGCTTTATTCGGCGTGAAAATACTTTGCCCTACATTATGGGAGCCAACATCACCACCTTTATCGATACCCTGATTGCCTCATTGTTGATCAAAGATCCATTTGCTTTTACAGTAGTGCTGGCTGAAATTATCAGCATTAGTGTAATTTCATTAATTATTCTGATTTTTCTCTATCGCCCATATGAGCGGTTAATTTTGCGCTTGCTTGATCGAGTGGTCAACGATACGCCGATGTTGGTTACCTTCATGGTGGTGATGGTCGTGACCCCGATTCTGCTGTTATTTATCTAGGATCAACTATGAAGCCTTTTAATTTGATGATTTACCTTGATGGCTCCTCGGCTGCGCGGCGCATGGTGGCCTATCTTGCGCCATTAGCTCGTCAAGCGCATGTCAAAACGACTTTTTTGGTCGATGAAGCCCATCAAGATGAAGCCGAAATGTATTTTTTCAATGCCGAGCAATTGTTGCAAAGCGATCAAGCACCAACTCGCACGATGCGCGGAGCCACGCCTGAACGGGCGATTGTGCTCGAAACTCGCGCCAGCCAACCTGATTTAGTAGCGTTTGGGCCGTTGCGCAAAGAGGGTTGGCGGCGTTGGCTTGGTCAATCGGCGATTGGTTCGTTGGCTCGGCGTTTAACCTGCTCAATGTTGCTGATGCAAGGCCGTCCGAATGAGTTGCGCCGAGCCTTGGTTTGTGCTGCTGGTGGCCCCGCAACCTTGCACGATGCCCAAATGACGGCCTCAATTATCGGGCCGCTGGGTGGGCAGGTGACAATTTTGCATATTGTTTCGCAACTATCGCTGACCTATAAGCCTGAGGAGCGTGACCCCGAGCGGCTCGCCGATTTGGTGATGGAAAAGCAGGGCGAGGTGGCGCGTAATATTGCCGCCGCCAAAACAATTTTGACCGATCGTGGCATTACTACCACCGTGCGAATTCGCGCTGGCATGGTGCTTGAAGAAATTCAAGAGGAACTCAAAACTGGCGGCTATGATCTTTTAGTGATTGGGGCGCATCGGGCGCGAACGCCGCTTGATCGGGTTTTGCTCGAAGATGTTAGTGCTGAGATCTTGTTTAATAGTCCAATTCCTGTTTTACTTGTGCAAAATACCAGCGATTTCTAAACCGCAATCAAGGAGTTTGCTATGGCCGTCTTGCTACTCGATAACTACGATTCCTTTACCTATAATTTGTACCAATATTTCTGCGAACTTGGAGCCGAGGTGGTGGTCAAGCGCAACGATGAAATTGAGGTCGATGATATTCGCCACATGGAAGCCATCGACCGGATTGTGATTTCGCCTGGGCCATGTACTCCCGCCGAAGCTGGCATTAGCGTGCCACTCATCCGCGAGTTATGCATGGAATACCCTATTTTGGGCGTTTGTCTAGGCCATCAATCGATTGGAGCGGCTTTTGGCGGGCGAGTGATTCGTGCGCCCCAATTGCGTCACGGCAAAACCTCTCCGATTACTCACCTGAATGTGGGGATTTTCGCTGGCGTGCCTTCGCCCTTCACCGCCACCCGCTATCACTCATTGATTGTTGAAGAAGCGAGCTTGCCGAGCGATCTTGAGGCCACCGCTTGGAGCGATGATGGCTTGATTATGGGTTTGCGCCACCGCACCTTGCCAATTGAAGGCGTGCAATTCCACCCTGAATCGATTATGACTGAGCATGGCAAAGTGTTGCTGGCCAACTTCTTGAGCATTGCTAAGCCCGAGTTAGCGGTAGAAAGAACATAGAACATAGAACATAGAGCAAGGGGAATATGAGGCTATCGGCATTTAAGGCTATAGGTTTCAGGCTATGGACTATCGGGAATAGGTTGGAGTACCAAAAGCCAAAAGCCAATTCTCTCTGTGATTTCAGCTGGGATTAGTAGATTTCGAGTAATATGCAACAATTAACATTAAAACCGGAAGAAGTGCCCGCTCATTTGGCCGAATGGCTGCGAGCTAGCCAACAAACCACCATCTTATTGGCGGTTGAGCTTGATGCCGATGGTTATCTTTCGCTGCAAGCCTTGCCCGAAGTAGACCCGCAGCTTGTACCACGGGTACGCAAAGCCATGGCCCAATATGCCGAAACCTTGCGGAGGCTGCTGTGACCCAGTATTTGGGCCTGGCCGATGCCTTTATGCTGCAAGCGATGGTTATTCAGCACATCGGTGGGATTCATGGCATTACTGAACAGGGCTTTGAGAAATTAGCCACGGCCTTGGCTGTGCCCCAACAAACCATGTTTGGCGAGGATCTCTACCCTGATACCTTTAGCAAGGCCGCTGCTTTATTCGATGCACTGATTCATGGCCATTGTTTTAGCGATGGTAACAAACGCACCGCCTTACTGGCGATGATTGAATTTCTGGCTCGGAATGGCTATGCCTTCAACACGCCCGACGACGATAGCCTTTACGATTGGATTTTGCTCGTAGCGGCAGAACGTGGCATGGATCGCGAACAACAGGCCGCTTGGATCGAGCAACGTTGTGAGCAATTATGAGTGAAGAAGCGACATTGCACTATATTACGCTTGAAGAAGCCTTACATATTCGTGATGCAATTGCCGCAGAATATGGCGAGAGCTTCGATGTTTTGCGCTTTCAACAATTACTTTCGGCCTTAGCCACGCCCTTTCAATCGATGTTTGGTGAAGAGCTTTTTCCAACCCTGTGCGCCAAAGCAGGCATGCTTCTGGCTGGGCTGATTCGCAATCATCCATTTTGGGATGGCAATAAACGCATCGCCATCGCGATTACGGCCCGATTTTTGGCTTTGAACGGCTACCAATTAACCGTTGATGCAGCAGAGGCCGACCAATTTACTACGGCTTTGGCCATGCATCGCCAAGATTATGAAACTGCCAGTAGTTGGCTGGCTCAACATTCGCAGCCAATTGGCGAAAATCGTAGCTAAAAAGCCAAAATGGCTGTGGTATAATGGGCCACAAATAGCCCACCGTAAACCACACAACCATAGAAAGAATACCCAAATGGCCATCGCTGACGATCACGCACAATCAGAGCGAAGTGATGCTGTTTTGTTGGAGGCAATTACCACCAACAACGATATGTTGGCGTTGCAACAATTGTTTGATCGCTATCGCCAGCAATTGTTTCAGACTGCCTTGGGGATTACCCGCGATCAGCAATTGGCCGAAGAGGTCTTACAAGATTGTTTTTATCGGTTGTATCGCCACGCCAAAAAGCTTGATGGCAGCATGCCACTGGCCCCTTGGCTCTATCGTGTAACGGTGAATTTGTGCTATAGCCGCATCAAGCGCCAACGCCCATGGTACGAGCCATTTCATCAATTGGCTGAGCGCTTGCGGGCTAGCTCTCGTTCTGCGCCCGATGTGGTAGCTGAACGCCGTGAGATGCAAGATGTTGTGCGCCAAACCCTAGAGCGCCTTTCACCACAGCATCGCGCGGTTTTAGTCTTACATTATTTTCACGATTACTCCCTGACGGAGATTGCCGAAATTCTCGAATGCCCTGAGGGAACGATTAAATCGCGGCTGTTTTACGCCCGTAAAATTCTCAAAGAGCAGCTGCACCAAGCTGCGATCGAGGGCGAACCACTGATTGACGGAATTTCCTTCTAAGATAGTTAGTGCCGAGGAAGATTCAACCATGTCTATCTCCGTCCCACGCATTACACCACGACTATTAATGTCCGGTGATCCACTATTTAGCTTGGTGCGGTTGATTAGCCTTGGCTTAATTTTGGTCGTCGGCGCTCGCATCGATCAACATACGGTTATTCCGCCAACCACCCCATTTGGCTTAATTTGGTGGGCTTATGCAATTTATGGCATAGCGATGGCTAGTTTGGCCTTTGTGCCCCGCTTTCGCAACCTGCCATCGTGGATTTTCATTGTTGATTTTGGCTTTATTGCGCTGTTTGCGTTGTTTAGCGGTTTGCCACCAGCCTTGTTGGTGGCGTTGATTATGCTGCCAACGGTGTGGGCTTCAACCAATCGTTCGCCTGCCCAAGCAGTTGGCACAGGCGTTGGTGCGGCAGTTGTCTATGCAGGCATCACGCTGTATCGGCGGTTTGGCGATGCCAGCAATGTTGGCAGCGAAGAGATGTTTGTTAGCATTGCGGTTAACTGCACAGCTTTGATTTTGGTTTCGTGGTTGGTCAGCACGCTTTCTGGTCAATCTAGCGAAATTAATCGTGAACATGTGATTGCTGCACGGCGTGATGTCGATAGCGCTCAGCGTGATGCTGAATCGTATCGTGACCGCATGCGAGCACTCTACGAAGTTGCCTATAAACTCAGTACCACCATGAATTTTCAAACGGTGCTTGATGCAACCGTGACAGAATCGATTCGTTTGATCAATGGCCGCAGCAGTGTCGTGCTTTTGCCAACTGGCGAGCCAGATGAATTGTATGTAGCAGCAGGCGTTGGGGTTGGCTCTGGTGATCTCAATTTACGGATTGCGATTGAGCCAACTGGCATTATGGCCTCGATTTTGGCCTCGGGCACGCCACGCATTTTGAACGATTTACGTCAATCGCATGCCTTGAGCAGCGTGCCATCGATGCAAAACTGCGCATGTGTTTGCTGTGTGCCGCTAAGTGCAGGCCGCCGTAACTATGGGATTGTGGTGGTCGGGGTTGATCGCGACCAGATCAATGAAGATGAATTGGGTATGGTTTCGGCTTTGGCCAATTACGCGATTATTGCCATGCTCAATGCCCAATTGGTTGGCGAATTGCGCGACGAACGCACCAAATTGATTAGCAAAGAAGAAGAAGTGCGCCAACAACTTGCCCGCGATTTGCACGATGGCCCCGCCCAATCGGTGGCCGCCATCACCATGAATATTGAGTTTGTTAAGCGTTTGCTGGAGCGCGAACCAAGCCGCGTGATGCAAGAACTCACCAAAATGGGCGAATTGGCCCGTCGCACCACCTACGATATTCGCACGCTCTTATTTGAGTTGCGCCCCTTGACCCTGGATAGCCAAGGCCTCGTCGCAACTCTGCGCGAGTATGTGACTCGTTTTAAAGATGGCCCAACCCAAGTGCTGCTCGAAGAAACAGTTGGCGAGTTGCGGCTTGATGCTAAGCGTGAAGGCACCTTGTTCAACATCATTCAAGAAGCCAGCAACAACGCCATGAAACATGCTCAAGCCAAACATATCTGGATTCGGCTGACGCGCCAAGGCGATGAGTTGATGGCCACCGTTCAGGATGATGGCAAGGGCTTCGATTTGCAAGCAGTTCGCGCTAACTACAGTAAACGTGGTTCGTTTGGCCTCTTAAATATTGATGAACGAGCACGCATGGTTGGCGGGAGCGCCGAAATGACCTCAGCAGTTGGCGCTGGTACAACCGTGCGGGTTATTGTACCGCTCGATGCCAGTAGCATTTAGATAATGAATCTGCTGACCCCGCGACGAGTGCTAGTCGCGGGGTTTTGTGGTTAATTGCCCTCATCCCAACTCCTCTCCCACTGCGGCGGGCGAGGGACATTCCTGCTTACCCCTCGCTCGCTTGGCGGGAGAGGGGGCAGGGGGTGAGGGAACAAGCGATAAAAATGCACATAAACTGCTATTGGTTGTACACTAAGCAGCATACGATTTAGCTGGAGCAAGCATCGATGCTGCAAACATATCAAGATGCCATGGATTGGATCTATAGTTTCCTCGATAGCGAGAAGAAGTTACCTAAAAATCCGACAGAGTTTAATTTGCCCCGGGTCAAGGCCATGCTAGAGCTATTGGGTAATCCTCAGTTGCGCTATCCGGCGGTGATTGTGGCTGGCACGAAGGGCAAAGGCTCGACCTGTGCCTTTTTAGAGTCGATTATCCGCCAGAGTGGCCTAAAAGTTGGCTTTTTTAGCTCGCCGCATTTGCACTCTTACCGCGAACGCATGCAAATCAATCGTGAGCCGATTAGTCAAAGCCAACTTGTCGATTTGATTAACGAAGTGCGACCGCTGTTGGAGCCACTTGACCCCGAAATTGGTTCGCCGACCACCTACGAAATTGGGGTGGTCTTGGGCTTGTACTACTTTGCTACGCAGGCAATTGAGTTAGCAGTACTTGAAATTGGCTTGGGTGGGCGCTATGATGCGATCAACACTGTTAACCCTGTGCTCAGCGTGATTGCCTCGATTAGCTATGATCATACGGCGATTCTAGGCGATACCTTGGCCAAAATTGCCTATGAAAAGGCTGGAATCATCAAGCAGTATGTGCCAGTCATTAGCACTGTGCAGCAGGCCGAGGCGGCTGAGGTGATCGCTCAGGTTGCTGCGGAGCAAACGGCTCCGTTGTTTATTGCCGGGATGGCGGGGTTGCAGGAGCAGGCCTCAGGGGTAGTTGCCGAATATCCACTGGTGATTGTACCTGACCAACTGGGCTTGAAGGGTGATTTTCAGATGCAAAATGCCCAACTTGCCACCAGCGCCGCATTGCTCTTACGTGAGCTAGGTTTCCCCATTAGCGATGATGCTATTCGCCAAGGTTTGGCAACGACCCAATGGCCTGCTCGGTTTGAGCAAATTGCCAACGAACCGTTGACGCTTGTTGATGGAGCGCATAACGGCGATTCGGCGCGGGTGTTGTTGCAAGCGCTCAAACAACATTACCCAAACCGACCACTCACCTTAGTTTTAGGCACATCAAGCGACAAAGATATTCAGGCAATTATTCAGCAACTCGCCAATTCGGCAACTCACCTAATCACAACCTGTTCGCGCCATCCGCGGGCTTTAGCGCCCGAAAAGCTAGCTGAACTGATTCAGCAGCAGGTGAATCGCCCTGTTCATCAGACTAACAGCGTGGCCGAGGCCTTAACGCTGGCCCAACAACTCACATCCGCCGCTGGCCTCATTTGCGTAACTGGATCGCTGTTTGTGGCTGCCGAAGCGCGTGAAACCCATGGCCTAGCCCAGCCCGATTAGCCGATCGTAAACTGACTCGTAATGCCAAATCGCGACACTAGCAACAGCAGAGAAGCCTTCGCGATTAGGCATGGAGCAACGAGCATTGGAGTTTGTATGCATATTCTACTTGTTGAAGACCATGAAATGAATCGCGATATGTTGAAGCGCCGCCTTGAACGTCGCGATTTTCAGGTTTCGATTGCCGTCGATGGCCAAGAAGCGATTGATTTGGTTGAAAGCTTGCAGCCCGATATCATCTTGATGGACATGAGTTTACCGAATGTTGATGGCTGGACGGCCACCCGAATCATCAAAGCCAATCCAGCGGTCAATCAGATTCCGATTATTGGTTTAACTGCCCATGCCATGGCTGGCGATCGAGAGCGCTGTTTGGAAGCAGGTTGCAACGAATATGAGATTAAGCCAGTTGACTTTACTAGCCTCGTTAGTAAGATTCAGGCCTTAGTCGAGGATACGCCACTATGACCGCAACCCAACCTCGTATTCTCGTTGTTGACGATAGCGAAGATAACCGCTATTTGCTGCAACGCCAACTATTGCGGCGCAATTATGGAGTAGTGCTTGCTGAGAATGGTCAGCAAGCACTTGATTATGTTCAAAGCCATATGATCGATCTGATGTTGCTGGATATTATGATGCCCGTGATGAATGGCTTTGAGGTCTTGCAAAATCTCAAACAGAACGAAAAATTACGCCATATTCCGGTAATTATTGTTTCGGCAGCTGATGATATGGAAAACGTGGTTAAGGGCATTCAAATGGGAGCCGAAGATTATTTGGCCAAGCCATTTAATACGACCTTGTTGCGAGCACGTATTGAAGCATCATTAGAAAAAAAGCGTTTGCACGACCAAGAACAGGCCTATCTACAAGCGATCGCCTTAGAACAAGCTCAATCCAACCGCCTCTTGCGCAATATTCTGCCGCAAACGATCGCCGACCAACTCAAAGGTCAAAAGGCTAACATCGCCGAATATTTTAGCAGTGTCAGTGTATTATTTGCTGATATTGTTGGTTTTACCGAGTTATCGGGTCATATTAATGCCCAAGAACTGGTAGCATGGCTCAATAGTTTGTTCTCACTTTTCGATCAGATGACGCTTGATGCTGGCTTGGAGAAGATCAAAACCATCGGTGATGCCTATATGGTTGCCGCAGGCTTGCCCATTGCCCAGCCCGACCATGCCGAACGTTTGGCGCTCTTTGCTACCTCGATGTTGGCGGCGATTGAACAAATTCCGATGCCCAACGGCCAGCCTTTACAAATGCGAATTGGCATTCATAGCGGGCCAGTTGTTGCAGGCGTGATTGGCATGATCAAGTTTAGCTACGATCTGTGGGGCGATACGGTTAATATTGCTAGCCGCATGGAAAGTAGCGCTCATCCTAACACGATTCAGGTTAGCGCCGAAACTTATGCCTTGTTGCAAGATCATGAGCATTTTAGTTTGCAGCCACGCCATGGGGTCGAAATGAAACATCTCGGCACGCGCACGACCTATATTCTTACTCGCCACCGGCATCATTAAGCTTAGGAATTGTTATGCACTGGCAAATTCCATCGTATACCTTTCCCACCTTGATTGCGAGCAGCGTTTCGTTTGCAATCGCAATTATTGTCTCACGTCGCCGCTTTGTTTCACAGATGTGGCCGTTTGCTATTTTAGCCTTCACTGTTGCCTTTTGGACGTTGGGCTATGCATGGGAATTGGTCAGTGTTGATTTAGCGACCAAAGTTATTTTTGCTAAAACTCAATATTTAGGCATTGCTACGCCACCAGTAGCGTGGGTGGCGTATGCGTTATATTACACCGGACAAGAGCGTTTTGTAACCAAGCGTAGTTTTTTATATGCCATGATTATTCCTGCAATCACAATTGTTTTAGTCTGGACAAATGAATGGCATCATTTGATCTGGACAAAAACCGAAATTGCGATGTATGGCGAATATACCATGCTCCAAACTTATTATGGGCCATGGTTTTGGGTGCATACGGCCTATTCATATGTGTTTATGGCGGCTGGCACGTTAATTTTATTGCAAGCGTTGGTGCTTTCTTCATCGCTGTACCAGAATCAAATTATTGCATTAATTTTAAGTGCGCTCGCTCCATGGGTTACTAATGCATTTCATATTTTAGGCTATCGGCCATTTCCGTATCTTGATTTAACTCCGTTTGGTTTTGTAATTAGTACGGTTGCTTTGGCGTGGGGTGCATTGCGCTATCGGTTGTTCGATACGATTCCGATTGCGCGGCATATTTTGATGGAAAATCTTAGCGAGGGTGTGATTTTTCTCGATGCCAAACGCCGCGTGATGGATATGAACGCCACGGCTGGTAAGTTGTTAGATATTCGGCCTGATCAACAAATTGGTCAATCGGCGATCGTCAGCATTTTAGAACGTTTGGATACGCCGCAATCGGCTGATCCTGATGAGCATTTGCGCTGGGAATATACGCTCCATCGCGATGAGAAAAAATTAGTGCTCGATGTGCAATTATCGCCATTAAGCGATCGCAATCGCTATCTCGGCCATTTGTTGTTGCTGCGCGATATTACTGAGCGCCATCAATACGAAGATTTGCTACGCTCACAGCGTAATTTATTTGCGGGCTTGGTCGAGGTTGCCCGCGCCACCAGCGCCCAAATAGATCTTGACCAGACCTTACAAAGCACACTGGATGTTGCTTTGCACTTAACGACCGCTGAGCAAGGCAGCATCTTTTTGCTCGATCAGCATCAAATGGTCACCCACAGCATTTTGGCACGTGAAAAAGCTACCCGGATCGAGCAACAAAATTTGGTTGGGCGGGTGATGCGTCAAGGCTTGGCTGGCTGGATTGTCGCTCACAATCAAATTGCTCTGATCAAAGACACCCACACCGATGATCGCTGGTTGCATTTGCCAAACGCGCCCTACAATGCCCGATCGGTGCTAGCCTTGCCGATTTTTGGTACAGCTGGAATTTTAGGCATTTTGATGCTGTTGCACTCAGAGGTTGATCATTTTCGCCAAGAGCATGCCGAATTGATGGAAGCCGCCACAGCTCAAATCTCGTTTGCGATTGGCAATGCCCACGTGTACCAAACCCAGCAACAATTGACTCGCGAGCTAAGCCGTGCCAAGGATGCTGCCGAGGCTGCCAGCCAAACCAAAAGCCAATTTTTGGCCAATATGAGCCACGAATTACGCACCCCGCTCACCGCGATTATTGGCTATGCCGATGTGATGCGCGAAGATTTGCTTGATTCCAACGACCAAATTTATTTAGCCGATTTGGATCGGATTCGCTCGGCGGGAGCACATTTGTTGGGCTTAATCAACGACGTGCTTGATCTCTCGAAAATTGAGGCTGGCAAAATGCCTGTCTATTGGGAGCAAACGCGGGTTAGCATTCTATTAAATGATGTGATTACGACCGTGCGCCCACAGATTGACCGCAACCATAATAGCCTGATGATCGACCAAACTTACCATAACTTGATGTTTTGGACTGATATTTCCAAATTGCGGCGGGTTTTGATCAATTTGCTGGGCAATGCCGCTAAATTTACCGACCATGGCACGATTTCGCTCTCGCTGTTTCTTGATGAGACCGATGAGCCTGCTTGTTTGCAAATACGGGTTTGTGATACGGGTATTGGTATGACGGCTGAGCAAGTTGCCAATTTGTTTCAAAATTTTAGCCAAGCCGATGCCTCAACGACGCGTAAATATGGCGGCACTGGGCTGGGCTTGGCCATTAGTCGTAATCTCTGCAAATTAATGGGCGGCGATATTGAAGTCACTAGCGAACTTGGTCATGGCTCAACGTTTATTGTCAAATTGCCATGGGTCGAGCAGCCATTTAGCGATCAGCGTGAAGTTGGCTCCGATGGACCACCCTACCTGCTTTGATCACCATTGCAACCGGATTTGTACCAAACTTATAGCCAATATGGCGTTCGTCGGGCACATTGAGCAGAGCAATATCAGCTTGCATGCCGACTGCCAAACTACCGACCCGCTCATGCTGGCGAATCGCAAATGCTGAATTGACTGTGGCGGCGTTCAAGGCTTCGGCTGGGGTCAGCCGCAAATAGCGACAACCAATCGCAATTGCCATCGGCATCGATTCGCAGGGGCTGGTGCCTGGATTACAATCAGTGGCTAGTGCCAAAATTCCGTTGGCTTCGATTAAACTGCGAGCTGGGCTGAATTGGCTCTTGCCCAAACCAAACGGCGTGCCCGGCAACGAAACGCCGACGGTTTCCGAGTTGGCCAAGATTGCGATATGCTCAGGCGGCGTGGCGACCAAGTGATCAACCGAGATTGCCCCTAGTTCAACGGCCAGCGGCGTGCCGCCCAACGGCTCAAACTCATCGACATGCAACTTCAATCGAAAGCCTAGTTCCTTGGCCTTAACCAAAATTCGCTGGCTTTGGGCCACTGAAAATGCCCCGTTTTCGCAAAAAATATCGCAAGCCAACGGTTCTTGCCAGATCGATTGTTGCTGCCACCAAGCCGCTACCGCAGGCAACATCTCCTCAATCACCAAATCCACAAAGCCCTCGGGATTGTCGCGATACTCGGCGGGGATGGCGTGCGCTCCCATAAATGTTGGCACGATGCCAATTGGATGGGTTTGGGCTAGCTCAGCGATCGCTTCGAGCATGGTTAATTCGGTGGCAGTATCCAGCCCATAACCACTTTTGATTTCGACAGTAGTTGTGCCATGAGCCAAAAATTGATCAAGCCGTGGGCGGGTTTGGGCCACTAATTCAGCTTTACTCGCCGCCCGAGTGGCACGAACTGTTGACATAATTCCGCCGCCAGCCGCCATTAATTCGCTATAGCTTGCGCCTTTGATCCGTAGCTCGAATTCATGGGCGCGATCGCCTGCATAACAAGCGTGGGTGTGGGGATCGACAAAACCAGGGATGGCCAAATAGCCTTGGGCATCAACCACTTGATCGGCTGTCCATGCACTAAGCTCAGCTTGGTTGCCAAGTGCCACAATTTTGCCTGCTTGGACAGCGACGGCAGCTTGATCGATAGAGGTTAATTGGGCCAACTGCTGGCCACGTAAGGGTGCTTGCGGACCAGTAACCAAGCGACCTATATTGGTAATTAATTGATCTGCGTGAGGCATAACTCCTCCTTGAGTTAACAGCGATGATAACCGCTGTATCCTACCACAGCCATAGTTGATGGTATGAAGTGATTTCTATGATTCGCCACCCTTCCGTTCCTCCGCTGGAGGGAAACGCAGGTGGTTTTCATCGCCCTGCACCCCCTAAATGACAATTGATCAGGCATTGAAGCTTTGTGATTTTCCTAATGATCGTGTGGGGAGTGTAAACTTAATCATCATGCCCTATAGCTGAAAAGGTCGGCTTATCTGCTATAATAGCCGTACCAATAAGGAGGATACACGGTCATGACAATCAATCGCCGTTCGACGCGGGCGCGTCGGCGACCACCAATTCGCAATATCAAAACATCATCATCAGCCGGCATAAACCCAGATGTGGAATATATCTACATTCGCCATGATCTGATTCGGATCATTTTGATGGGTGGTGGGTTGTTGGCACTTATGGTCGTGCTAGCTGTATTAAATGTGTTCTAGCCGACACATTATTGGCTTGCTGCTGGCACGGCCTATGCCGTGCTTCTTTTTTGAGCAGCGCCTATGCTTGAGGTTGCTATGAGCGATGAACGTTTAGCCAGTAAAGCAGCACGTTTACGCTGGATTGAACGCAAACTCTATAATAATCCCCAAGGCTTGCGGGTGATGGATTTGGCCGAGGCCACGGGCATGGATCGGCGCACCATCTACCGTGATTTGGGTGCGCTTGAAGACATGGGCGTGCCAATGTGGCAATTTGAGGGCAAATTTGGGATTAATCGTGAAGATTATCTCTCGACGGTGCGCTTAAATTTGAATCAAACAATTTCCTTATTTTTTGCTGCCCGTTTGCTGGCTCACCATAGCGACGAGCAAAACCCGCATGTGGTGGCGGCGCTTGAGAAAATTGCGGCCTCGCTGCCCGATGAAACAATTGCTAAACATTTGAGCAATGTGGCGGCCCAAATTCAGTTGCGCCCAACCCGCCGCGAATATATTTTGGTGCTCGAAACCTTCACTCGCGCTTGGGCTGATCGGCGGATGGTCAAATTTTCGTATTGGGCCTCGAACCGTGAAGAGCCTGAGGAGCGCACAGTTGCGCCGTATGTGCTCGAAGTATCGCGGTTTGAGCCAGCCTCATATGTGATTGGCCACGATCCGTTACGCAATGCTTTGCGCACATTTAAGCTCGAACGAGTGCAACGCGCCGAAATTCTCGATGATGAATATGTGATTCCTGCTGATTTTGACCCGTATTCGATGTTGGCCGATAGCTGGGGCATCATGGACGAGGGCAATACCGTCACGGTGCGTTTACGATTTAGCGCAGTTGTGGCTCGCCGCGTCAAAGAAAGCACTTGGCATCGTTCGCAAGAAGTGCTCGATTTGCCCGATGGCGGCTGTGAGCTTTCGATGAAGCTTGCTGGTACGCGCGAAATGCGTTCGTGGGTGCTGGGCTGGGGCGCTGATGTTGAAGTATTGGCTCCGGCTGAATTGCGTGATGAAGTCGCCGAACACGCCCAACGTATGGTTCAGCAATATCACTAATTAATCAAGCTTATTTGGATGCATCAGTAACCCCTGATCTCGTGATTGAGATGAGGGGTTGGCGTTTAATGTCAAAAATTACTCACCCGTCGTTAAGCGATATGCTCGGGCTGACGGTTCAACACGCGGTACAATAGCAAATAATGCGGAGTATCAGGCGTTGATTTAAGGATGAATGCATGCAGCATGTGGTGATTGTTGGTGGTGGTTTGGGTGGTTTGGCAGCAGCCTTGCGCTTGCGAGCTGCGGGTGTCGCCGTAACCTTATTCGAAAAAAACGCGACCCTTGGTGGCAAAATGGCCCAAGTTGTGCAGCATGGCTTTCGTTTTGATACCGGGCCATCGCTATTTACCATGCCATGGGTGGTGGAAGAATTGCTGGCCAGCGTTGGGCGCAAGCTTGCCGACGAATTGACGATCAAGCCGGTTGATCCAACCTGCCGTTATCAATGGCCCGATGGCACGCGCCTCGATGCTTGGAGCGATCTGCCCAAACTCTTAAAAGAAATTGAACACCTCGAACCAGCCGATGTCGCAGGCTTTTTGGGCTTTATGGCATTTAGTGCCCAGATTTACCAGGCTGCCGCTGAGCCATTTTTGCTTGAGCCATTTCAGGGCTTGCGCACGATGCTGCAACCACGTTTGTTGCGCGATGTGTGGAAAATTGCTCCTTTAAAAACCGTTGATCAAGCGGTACGCCACTACTTCAAACATCCCTATCTGCGCCAGTTGTTCAATCGTTATGCAACCTATAATGGCTCCTCGCCCTATCGTTCGCCCGCGACATTTTGCATTATTCCCTACGTTGAAATCGCCCAAGGCGGCTGGTATATCGATGGTGGCATGTATCAATTGGCGGCGACCCTAGGCCGCATTGTTGGCGAAATGGGTGTTGATATTCAGCTCAATAGCTTGGTTAGCGAAGTTATCGTAACCAACAAAACCGCTACTGGTGTGCGTTTGAGTGATGGTCGCACGATTAATGCCGATTATGTGATTGTTAATGCTGATGCGATGTATGCGCTTGATCAATTGATTCCAACTACCAAAGCGCCAAACCACGAATTAGCTTGCTCAGGCTTTGTGTTGCTGTTGGGAGTCAATCGCGATTACGCCCAATTGCAGCATCATAATATTTTCTTCAGCGGCGATTATGCTGCCGAATTTCGGGCTATTTTTGAGCATGGTGTGCCTGCGGTTGACCCAACGATCTATATCGCCGCAACCTGCCGCTCGAACCCTGAGCATGCTCCGGCTGGAATGTTAAATTTATTTGTCTTGGTTAACGCTCCAGTTACAGGCCGCGTGAATTGGCAGCGCGAGGCGACGGCCTATCGCGATTTAGTGGTGCGCCGTTTGGAGCAGCATGGTTTGGTTGGGCTGAATCAAACGATTATCAGCGAAACCATGCTCACGCCTGCTGATCTGGCGAGCATGACCAATGCCCAGCGCGGATCGTTGTATGGCCCAGCTTCACATGGCTTGCAAGCAGCCTTTTTGCGGCCAGCCAATCAGCCAGCAGGCTTGCACAATCTAGCCCTCGTTGGTGGGGCAACTCATCCAGGTGGCGGAATTCCGCTGGTGCTGTTGTCGGGTAAAGCTGGGGCACGCTGGGCTATGCAAAGATTAGGAGTTGCTGAGAAGCCCAAACTTGGGACTATTTTCTGATAGTCAGTTTGCCCAAAGATCGTTACGATGCGACTGTGGCAGCAGCTTGCTTGCCAAAATACAGCTGTTTTACGAAAGGAATAATGCTATGAGCAACACCCCCAAACCGCGCCAAGGTCGCCAGCGAGTACGTGAAAAGCGCTCGTTTTTGCCATTTTATTTACTGCTCGGCTTAGGTGGTATCGTTGGCTTAACTTTTGTGTTTATTCAAGCCTTGCAAGCTCCGGTTGCTCCGCCGAGTGCCAGTATTCCAGTACGGCCTGTGATCAATGCAGCCGTTGGTCAAACCTCGGAAGGCTATTGGTATAAGGGCGATCCCAATGCTCCAATCAAGGTGATTGAATTTGCTGATTTTGAGTGTCCTGGCTGTCGGCAACTTGAGCTTGATTTAGCCAATGCCAATTTTGATGCCGAATATATTGAAAGTGGCAAAGTCCAATGGATTTATCGCGAGCTTCCTTTGCGTAGTATTCATAAAATGGCCCAATATACGGCTGAAGTAAGCCGCTGTGCTGGCGATCAAGGTGTCTATTGGCCGGTACACATGGCGCTTTACGATAGCCAATTGCAATGGACCAATATTGAAAATCCGCAGCCACTGATTCTTGATGCGGCAGTCAAGGCTGGAGCCAACCTTGGTAAGTTAGAAGATTGTATGGATGCACAGACGCATACGGCAGCAATCAACGCTTCATACGATTCGGCCAAAAGCTTAGGCCTTGATCAAACGCCGACCGTTTTTATCAACGATGATCGGATTAATTTTGTAGGCAATTTTTATAGCGATTTAAAAGTAGCGATTGATGCGAAATTAAGTGTTACTCCCTAGGAGGCGTATGATGGACGAACGTCCAGATTGGCCGCGCATGGCCATGGCTTTTTTGGCGCTTGGCGGCCTGATTAATTCAAGTTATTTAACCATTCACCGTTTGCGACCAACCCAGAGTGCCCCGTTGGTCTGTGGCGTGGTTGGCAATTGCGAAGCTGTCCAAGCTAGCAAATACAGTGTTTTCCCGCCGACCAATGGCATTCCGGTGGCGTATATTGGCTTCGTGGGCTTTTTACTCTTGTTGGTGCTCAGCGTGCTGAGTTTGCAGCGATCGCAGCTTGGGCGGTTTAGCCTGCCAACAATCAACTTGGTGTTGGCAAGCGGCGGGCTGGCATTTTCAGCCTATCTAACGGCAATTGAGGCGTGGGTGCTGCACGAATGGTGTCAGTGGTGTATCATCTCGGCAGTTGTGGCAGTGCTATTTTGGGCTTTAGCTGGGTTTGATTGGTGGCAAGCCCGCCGATTAACTGCTACGGAACAACTCGACCCTGCCAACGCGACTGCGGTATAATACAGATTATTATTCAAGTAAGGACCAGCGTTTATGGCGCATTTTGAATCGATCTTTAGTGTGCGTTTGTGTCACCCTGAAGATGCTCCTTTGCTCGCTCCGTTGATTTCGGCTTTAGCTACGGAAGAAGGTGTCACGCCACCCGAACCTGAAGCTTTGGAAGAGATTATTCGGGCGATGCTGACTACTGGCTTTAGCGATTTTGTGATTGCTGAGCGTGGCCCCAACGAAGATGAAGTTGTGGGTTGTATTCAGATTAATTATCGGCTTTCGACCTGGGCCGCCGCGCCCTATGCCTATTTAGAAGATTTTTACCTTGTGCCCGAGGCGCGTGCTCAAGGGATTGGCACCAAATTGCTCGATTATGCCTGTCAGCGGGCCGAGGGCAAAGGCTGCCAAAATGTACAACTTGATGTGCGTGAGGCCAATAAAGGCGCAATGCGTTTATATGCCCGCTATGGCTTCAAAGTGACCAACAGCATGATTTGGAAACGTGCTAAGCCAGAGTGCGAGCACGATTACAGCGCCGAAATCAACGAATTGGTCGATCATTTACGTGGCAATGAGGAAACGGAGGCAGCCTAGTGTGGAGCATGCGCATCGGTAATGTCAGCGGTATCCCGATTAAATTGCATCTCAGCTGGCTGATTTTGGCTGGCCTGAGCATCTATAGCTTTGAGCAACTGTTTACGCTCAATGGGCAATCGGGCTTACCGCTAGCCTTGCTTGGCACATTACTGCTGTTGTGCTCAATTGTGCTGCATGAAGTTGGTCATGCCCTGATGGCTCGGCGGTTAGGCTTGCGAGTAACCGCAATCACGCTGTTTTTAACTGGTGGCCTAACCGAGCTAGCCGATGATGTCGATTTGCCGCAAAGTGAATTTAAAATTGCCTTAGTTGGCCCGTTGGTCAATGTTGGCTTGGCAATTGCCGCCTTCGTGGGGGCTTGGTTTTCCCAAGGAGTTTGGGCTAGTTTTTGGGCCACCTTGGCAATTATCAATGGCTTGTTGGCGGTGTTTAATTTACTACCTTGTCATCCGCTCGATGGCGGGCGCGTGCTCCGCTCGATTTTCTGGTTTTTGAATGATGATCTGTTGCGAGGCACGCTCCAAGCCAGCATGATTGGGCGCTATCTTGGTAATGGCTTGATGATTATCGGGCTGGTGGCTTTGTTTAGCAATGCCTTAACTGGTAGCTTGCTCTTGCTGATGGGCTGGATGACTAATCGGGCTGCGGTCAGTAATTTTGTGCAAACAACCCTAAACTACACCCTTAGCCGAGCCTTAGTTGGCGAAGTGATGACCCGTAGTTTTCGCACAGTTTCGCCGCATTTAACCCTCGATTTATTTGCTGGCCAATATTTGCTGGGCCAAGCTGAGCCTGCTTTTCCAGTCGTACACTCCGAACGCTTGATCGGCATGATCAGCGTGCAACATCTGTATCGCTATGCCATGGGCGAATGGCGCAGCATCTCGGTTGGCGATGCCATGACTCCAAAGGCTGATCTGCCACGCCTCAACGTTGGTGATAGTATGCAAACTGCCTACTACACCATGCTCGGCCAGCGTTACGATAGCCTGCCCGTAACCGATGGCGATGCTGTTGTGGGGATTGTGCGCCATCGCGATGTGGTAGCCTTTGTCCAGAGCGCTCTCAAAATCAAAGTTTAAATCCAGATGGGAACTACAATGAGCGATTTTGAATGGCCGCCAGAGCTTGTCACCACAATTGATGGCTTGGCCCAAGGCGGCGATGGAGTTGGCCGCTACGCTGGCCGACCGGTGTTTGTGGCGGCGGCCATGCCTGGTGAGCAGGTGCGGGTGCGCCTAACCGAGCGCCGCAATGGCTGGGCACGTGGGGTTTTGCTGGAGCCACCAAGCAATCCGGCAGCTGAACGAGTTATTCCAGCATGTCCGGTCTATCAGCGCTGCGGCGGCTGCGATTGGCAATATCAAACGATTGAAAGCCAGCGCCAAGCCAAACAAACGATTTTGGCCGAGCAATTGCGCTTTGTAGCTCAGACCGATCAAGCCGAGGTTGCGGCTACGGCGGCAGGCGAGCCATGGCATTATCGTTCGGTTGCTCGTATCCATGTTGATGGTCAACGGATTGGGTTTTACGCTGCTGGCGGTCGCCAGATTGTCGAATTTGAGCAGTGCTTGATTATCGATCCACGCTTGAATGCGGCGATTGAACGGTTAAAACCTTTGTTGCCCTTAGTTGGTTTGCGTGAAATTAGCTTGCGCCTGAGCACCACTGATGGCACGATCCACGGCCATTTGATGGGGCAAGGCCAAAGTGCTTGGCGTAGTTGGGCACGGCGTTGGATGGTGGCTGATGCCACAATTGCCGGAGTTTCTTCGGCGACCCGCGAGGGTTGGATGGCCTTGGCAGGAGCCGAATATCTGTATGAGCAATTGGGCGATGTGCGTTTGCGGATTACCCCAACCAGCTTTTTTCAAGCCAATGTTGAGCGGGCGCGGGCAGTTTTGCAGCAGATCGAGCGTTTTTTGCCGTTGAATAACACCACCCGTTTGCTTGATGGCTTTTGTGGAGTTGGCACGTTTTTGTTGCCTTTGGCACATAAAATTGGTCATGGCTGGGGGATTGAGGAACATCCGGCGGCGATTCGCGATGCTCAGGCCAGCGCCAAAGCCAATCAACTTAACAATTTGACCTTGAAAACTGGCAAGGTTGAGATAATTTTGCCCCAACTCAAGCAGCAATTTGATTTGGCGATTGTTGATCCGCCACGGCGTGGCGTTGAGCCAGTGGCGTTAAATGCTCTGATTGCTGCCCAACCAACCATGATCGCCTATGTTTCATGTCATCCTGGTACGTTGGCACGCGATATTAAAATTTTGCAGGCTGGCGGCTATAGCATTCAACATGCGCAGCCCTACGATTTCTTTCCGCAAACCAGCCATGTTGAGAGCTTGGTGTTGCTCGTCAAAGCCTAATGATTAGCCCTCACCCCAACCCCTCTCCCACTGCGGCGGTAGAGGGGCGTTTTTAATTTGGGTTCCCCTCGTATATCACAACGGGTTAGGGAATGTTCACTTTGCAATCAGTCGAATATTGGTAATTTCGGAGATATAATCGTGGCCGTTGGCATAAATCTCGAGGTGCGAGATGCGGCGCATATTGCCAAGATCATCTTTGAGATCGAGGGTTTGATCAGTCCATTGGCGATAGGGCAACTTGAGCGAACGAATATATTCTTTATTCGAGATACTGCCTGGGCCAGCATCGTCGCGGGCGTAAAAGCAATAGGTGGTTGAGCCAAGTTGGTTGGCGGGATTGTAGTAGAAAACTGCAATCGCCAAAGCACATTCTTCGCCAATGTCACCCGCCCGATTGAGCGATTGCTCATAAATTCGCCCAGTAAAGCTCAATTCAAGTTTGCTATACGAGGTTGTATCGAGGTCAATTGTTTGGGTGATGCCTGTGCGAAAACTCTTGGTATGGTCGATGCCTTCGCTAATGTCACGATGAAATTGCGCTACGTTGATTAACGGGCGCAAGCAATTATTTGGCTGCTCGGTGCTCCGTTGGGCACAGCCGCCAACCACATAAAAATAGCCATCTTCCTCGGCTTCAGGCGAATACAACGAGCCAAATACCCGCCATGTATCAGCCCGCACAATATCGGTAACCGAAACTGGCACAGTCGCATTATTGTTATATTCTTGGGCCGTAAACTCGGTAAAGTTGCTATCGCGAGCTAATTGCCATTCGGCAGGCTGTGGTTGCGATAAGCGGCCTTGGGCAATTTCGAGCTTTTGTTGGTTGGTGATGCTGCGGCTCTGGCTGCTATAGGCCAACGTGATGCCACCTTGTTCAACCACATATTCGCTGATCGTGGTTTGTTTGAGCCGTTTACGTTCGCTAGCGCTGGTGGTTGGTGCATTGGCATCAAGCAAACGCACGCGATAGGTTCCACCTGGTTTGAGCAAAGCCTGCTCGACACTATAACCAGCCTGCTGCACAAACACGCTGAAATGTACATCTTGATATTGTTGCGAGGCGACCGAAGCCAAACGCAAGCGCACCAAGCCCGATTCCAAGCGCAAGGCTACTTCTTGGTTGCGCGAGCTAAACCGTGTGGTCTGAACTTTTTCAAATACCACACTTGTGCCAGCCCACAGATCAAGCTTGCTGCCATCGAATAAGGTGATTGTGGCGGCGATGCCAGCTGGTGCTTTGCTGCTGACGTTAATTCGATCGCCTTCATAGATGATCGTTTTGGGCGGCGTGGGTAGTTCAGGCTGAACCATGCCAGCCCGAATAATTTCAATCCCACTCACATAGGTATCAAGCGTGCCTGGTTCAGCTGGCTGAGTGCGGGCAAAAGCCTTGACGCGCCATGCCAAATAGCAACTACTCGCAATCACAAAACAAAACGCCAGAAAGCCCAAAATGATCAAGCGCCAAGCGATGCGGGTATATTCTTCGGTTGAACGAACGGTCACGCCGCTCATGCCTTGTCCCCTTGGGTGCGTAACGAGTTTAAACGAGCAGCACGGCTGGCTTCACGCACAGCATGCGGGATAGTTTGGAAGCGGCTGAGCCAATCATCCATAAAGCTTTGATAGCGATCTTGCAGAATTGCTTCACGCGCTTGTTCCATCAGCCGAATCAAAAAACGCAGATTATGTAGGGTTGCCAAGCGCAGCCCAAGCACTTCCTCGGTGCGGAACAAGTGGCGCAGATAGGCGCGGCTAAAACGTTGGCAGGTCGAGCAATCGCAGGTTGCATCAATTGGCGCATCTTCGCGGGCATATTTGGCATTGCCAATATTCAAGCGCCCTTCGGGAATAAATAAGGCTCCATTACGCCCCAAACGAGTTGGCAGTACGCAATCAAACATATCGACCCCACGCGCCACGCCTTCGAGCAAATCTTCGGGCGAGCCAACACCCATCAGGTAGCGCGGCTTGTTGCGCGGTAGCAAAGGTGTAGTTTCTTCGAGCATGCCATACATTTGATCTTTGGGTTCGCCAACACTCAGGCCACCAATGCCGATACCAGGCACATCTTGTTGGGCGATAAAGCTCGCACTTTCACGGCGTAAATCGGCCTCAACCCCACCTTGGACAATCCCAAACAAGGCTTGATCGTCACGGGTTTTGGCAGCGATACAGCGCAATAACCAGCGATGGGTGCGCTCCATGGCGGCTTTGGTATAGGCATGGGTGGTTGGTTGCGGGGCACATTCATCGAAAGCCATAATAATATCAGCGCCCAATTTTTCTTGAATGCCAATCGCGCTTTCGGGGGTAAAGCGATGTTTCGAGCCATCGATATGCGATTTGAAAGTTACGCCATCTTCATCGATTTTGCTATGTGGCCCCAAGCTAAACACCTGAAAGCCACCCGAATCGGTCAGAATTGGCTTAGGCCACTGCATAAAACGATGCAAACCGCCCATTTCAGCCACCAAATCGGCACTTGGGCGCAAATACAAATGGTAGGTATTCGATAAGATAATTTGCGAGCCGATCGCCTCTACTTCCAAGGGATCAAGCGTTTTAACCGTGGCTTGCGTGCCAACCGGCATAAAGACAGGCGTTTGAATAGTGCCATGCGGCGTGCTGAATTGGCCAGCCCGCGCCTCACCATCGCTATGTTCAAGGGTGTAAGTAAAGTTGTTCATAATGTGGACAATTATAGCGCTATTTTGGCTGACTGAAAAAGCTCTGAGCATAAGGATTTGGTAACAAAAACCAATCGGTTGAGCGCCTGATTTGATCTGCACTAGTAACCCGATTGTCAGCATGGGCTTGTGATTGGTAGGCTAGGCCATGTCACTTGGAGCACCAAAAATATACTGAAAGGATGGCTAATGTCTCCATTAACTCCTGCGGCGGTTGAGCTTGTGCAGCAAACCTTTGCCGAGGTTGGCCGCAATCCACAACAATTGGTCGAAGCGTTCTATGGGCAATTGTTTAGGTTGGCTCCCGATTTTCGGCCTTTGTTCCCCGAGGATATGAGCGAGCAAAAGAAGAAGTTGTTACAATCGTTGGTCTTGGTGGTCAACAATCTCAAAAAGCCGGAAGCAGTTTTACCTGCGGTACAAGAGCTTGGTCGTCGCCATGTGGATTATGGGGTCAAGCCCGAACACTATCAAACAGTTGGCGCGGCCTTGATTTGGGCTTTAGCGCAACAGCTGGGTGAGCAGTGGAATGCCGAAGTACAGGATGCGTGGGTTGCCGCCTATACCCTCGTTGCCAATGTGATGATTGAGGCGAGCCAAGCCTAATTCAACGAAAGTGAGAAATCCGCCGCCTGTTCGAGTGGAACGGGCGGCGAGAAGAAGTAGCCTTGGCCTGCTTGGCAGCCAAGTTCACGCAGCACTTGAATATGCTCAGCGGTTTCGATGCCCTCGGCAATTGTGGCCAGTTGCATGGTTTGGGCCAAATTGATAATGGTGCGCACAATCGCTAAGCTACGCTGATCTTCGAGCGCTGCTTGAATAAACGAGCGATCAATTTTGATTGTATTCAGCGGAAAACGATGTAAATAGGTTAATGATGAATAGCCAGTGCCAAAATCATCAATATGTAAATGCAAGCCAAAATTACGCAAGGCATTTAAAATTGGTTCAGCCCGTTCGGTATTTAATAATGCGCCTTCGGTAATTTCTAAATGCAATTGTTGGCGTGGAAATTGATAGCGCTCGAAAATTGATTTAAGCGTTGGCAACAGCTGGCTATGCAATAATTGGCGTGGCGAAAGATTAATCGCCAAGGTCATGTGCTGCATCATCGGGTCGGCTTGCCAACGCGCAAGCTGTTCGGCGGCAACTTCCAACATCCACCAGCCCAATGGAATAATTAAGCCAGTTTCCTCGGCAATATCCAAAAATTGGCCAGGTGAGCGCAAACGGCCATCGGGATGTGCCCAACGAATCAAAATTTCAAAGCCTGTGCAATGGCTATGCTCAAAGTCGATAATTGGCTGGGCAAACAGCCGAAATTCTTGGCGTTGCAAGGCTAGGCGTAAGGCTGTTTCGTTGTGCAAACGAGTGCTAAAATTGGCATACAGGGTTTGATCAAAAATTTCGATGCCGCCGCGACCGGTGTGTTTGGCTCGATAGAGCGCCAGATCAGCGTTGCGCATCACGGTTTCAATCGGCACTTCACTGGTGATTAATTCCAAGCCAATGCTGACATTACAGAAAATTTCTTGGCCATTTTCGATCATAAATGGATCTTCAAAAAGCTGGCGAATGCGTTGTGCGGCATTGAAGGCCGCAGGCAAATCGGGCAGCCGATCAAAAAAGATCGCAAATTCATCGCCATCGAAACGCGCCACGACATCGCCAGGCAAATAGAGGGCACGGCGTAAACGCTGGGCAATTTCAGTCAGCATCGTATCGCCGATGTGATAGCCCAAGCCATCATTGACCATTTTAAATTCATCGATATCGAGCAAAATAATCGCAAAGCTATAATCATGATGATGGCGTTGGTATTCTAACGCCCGCGATAAATGTAATTGAAATGAACGGCGATTAGGTAAGCCAGTTAATGAATCATGCAGCGATTGATAATACAACGCCTCTTCCATTTGTAATTGGGCTGTGTGATCGCGCAAAATCACAATTGCCCCATTATTTTGGCCGTCGTTATTGAGCAATGGCGTAACATGTTCTGTGATTGAGGTTGCATGACCATCACGAGCATGCAAATAACGCTCAAAGGGCAAGGCAAACACTGGTTCGTTACGCAGCGCTGACTCAATCACATCGATTCGTTGATCGTTGAGACTGCTGCGAATCACCACCACTTGATTAAAATCCTGCTGGAGCGCACTGCGATAATCCCAGCCGGTCATGTGCTCGGCGGCAGGATTGATCCACTGAATTTTGCCACGCTGATCGATTGCCACCACGCCATCGCTGACATTGGCTAACATCGTTTGCATCCAAACCTCAACACGGCTAAGCCGCTGGGTCAAATTGCTGCGTTCAATGATCGTTTTGAGGGTGAGCACAAGGCTTTCGGTGCTAATTGGCAAGGTCAAAATATCGATGGCGGTAGGTTGATTGGGCATTTGGGTGGCTTGCTCAGTGGTTTGACTTAAGTAGACCACTGGAACTGGACAGGGTTGCTGATTAATTTGAGGCACAAAATGCAGCGTTGCCAACACCAGATCAACACTCTGCTCGCCAAGCAGGTATGCTGCGGCTTCCCATGTGTTCAGGTGGGCCATAACGCTGCAACCAGCCGCCGTCAATTGAGTGCTGAGGTCTTGAGTGCTTGTAGGCGTATGATCAAGAATCAAGATTCGTGGATTACTCATGGGATGCACTCCAATGGAAATCGTTACGCTGGCACAGGTACTCAGCCCATGGAGCGCGTAGATCAAATGTGTCGCAATACCATGCCACCTCACCAACACTGTTAATTAGTATTGATGCAAAATAGGCCAAAATTTTGGAGTGGATTTAGCCAATTTATCTTAGGTATATCATGAACTTGCTGGAATTTATAGCTAGTTGCATGGATATTCCTTAAAAAGTAGTAAAAGTAGCCAATCGTGGGCATAAATGTGGATGAATGATGCCAGAAGTGAACGGCGTGGTTCAGCCTCAAATCTAAGGTTTGATCATCTTAGCATAGGCTGTGCCAAAATTTGGGGGGATTTAAGTGGTAGTGTTGGCCTCAACACTACCACTTGATTGGCTACTGTTTGAGCATCGGAATATGCACGTTGCGCTCTTGGGCCACAGCAATTGCTTCATCGTAGCCAGCATCAACGTGGCGTACCACGCCCATGCCAGGATCGCTGGTGAGCACACGTTCTAAGCGTTGATCGGCTTCGGCAGTGCCATCAGCCACAATTACCATGCCAGCGTGTAGCGAATAGCCGATGCCAACGCCGCCGCCATGATGTACGCTGACCCAGGTTGCGCCATTGACCGCGTTGATCATCGCATTCAAAATGGGCCAATCGCCAATCGCATCGGAGCCATCGCGCATAGCTTCGGTTTCGCGGTTGGGCGAAGCGACTGAGCCACAATCGAGGTGGTCGCGGCCAATCACGATTGGCGCACTTACAACTCCATCGCGTACTAGTTTGTTGAATAACGCGCCAGCCTTGGCCCGTTCGCCATAGCCCAACCAACAAATTCGGGCGGGCAAACCTTGGAATTGTACGCGCTCTTGGGCAGCGCGAATCCAGCGATGCAAGGCTTGATCCTCTGGGAACAATTCGAGCAAGGCTTCGTCGGTTTTGGCAATATCGGCGGGGTCGCCCGAGAGTGCGGCCCAGCGGAATGGCCCTTTGCCTTCGCAGAACAATGGGCGAATATAGGCTGGCACAAAGCCAGGGTAAGCAAAGGCGCGATCGTAACCTGCGGCCTTGGCTACACCACGCAAATTATTGCCATAATCAAACACGATCGAGCCAGCATCAGCAAAGGCAACCATGGCTTTCACATGCTCAACCATCGAGGCGGTTGAATGCTTGACATATTCTTGGGGGTCGCGTTGGCGTAATTCAAGTGCTTGCTCAAGGCTCATGCCTGCGGGCACATAGCCTTCAAGCGGGTCGTGGGCACTGGTTTGGTCGGTCACAATATCGGGGCGCACACCACGTTTATACAATTCGCCAAAGACTTCGGCGGCATTGCCCAACAAACCAACCGAAAGCGCTTTGCCATCGCGCACCGCTTCATCGACCAACGTCATAGCTTCTTCAAGCGTATCAACCGCCACATCGAGATAGCGCGTATCCAAGCGGCGCTGCATGCGCTGACGATCAACTTCAACCACCAAGGCCACGCCATCGTTCATGGTGACGGCCAGTGGTTGTGCACCGCCCATACCGCCAAGGCCAGCGGTGAGCGTCCAACGACCGCGCAACGAGCCACCAAAATGTTGGCGGGCAATTGCGGCCAGCGTTTCATAGGTGCCTTGTAAAATTCCTTGTGTACCAATATAAATCCACGAACCAGCGGTCATTTGACCATACATCGTCAATCCGGCTTGCTCCAAATCGCGGAAGTTTTCCCATGTGGCCCAATGCGGCACGAGTATCGAATTGGCAATCAGCACCCGTGGGGCATCGCGATGGCTGCGAAACACAGCAACTGGTTTGCCCGATTGTACCAACAAGGTTTCATCATCGTTGAGTTCTTGCAACGAACGTACAATCGCATCGAAGCATTGCCAATTGCGGGCAGCCTTCCCCGTGCCGCCGTATACAATCAAATTCTGTGGATCTTCAGCTACATCAGGATCAAGATTATTCATCAGCATTCGCAACGCTGCTTCTTGCGCCCACCCTTTGCACGATAATTCTGAGCCGCGTGGTGCACGCACAATGCGCGATGAAGTCATGAGACAGTTCTCCTTGTACACAGGATTGTCGGTTGGCTCTATGATAGTTGATTTTGTTGAAAATAAGAACATAGAGCAAAGAACATAGAACATAGTATAGGGGTCAGGGGCTAGTTGTCAGAGATCGGTTTTAACGCAGAGGTGAGAACATTGGTAAGGATGAAGAATGGGGGATGAAACCAGTGGAAAATGCACGAACAATCGCATTCAAACCCTTCGCGTCCTTAGCGATCTTCGCGGTTCCATTCTTCGTGCTCTTTATGGGTCAAAAACTCCTTATCCCTAGCCCCTGCCCCTCGTTCCTAATTCAATCATTGACAGCGGCAAATTGAAACCGTTACAATACCAAGCAACTGTGCAAGCTCTTGTCAACCTCTAGAAACCGGAAGGACTCCAATGCAGATTCGTGTAGTACAAGGCGCTGTTGCTCAACAAGCCGATGCCATTGTTGTTGTTGGTACATGGGCGAATGAGGAACTGCCTGCCAGCGTTGCTGGTTTAATTGAAGCGAGTGATTGGTCAGGAAAGTACAAAAAAACCATTTTGCTCTATCTTGGCGCACAAGCGACAGGTATTCCCGCCTTCGCCAGCCGCCGGGTGCTGTTGGTTGGTTTGGGCAAGCGCGAATTATGGAATGCTGAACGTGCTCGCATTATCGGGGCAATTTTGGCTCAACGGGTGCGCGATTTAGGCCTGACGAGCTATAGCCTGCCCTTGCTTGGGAGCGAGGTCTTGGGTGTTAGCCGTAGCGCCGAGGCTTTGAGCGAAGGCGCATTATTGGGTGCTTATCGTTTTGATGGCTTTAAAACCTTGCCCGACGATTTTGTGCCAGCCGTTGCTTTAGAACAAGTGACGTTGGTAGCCGAAGCTGAACTGGAAGCAGCTGAATTTGGCGCGAAATGGGGTATTAGCTTGGCCCATGGGGTCAATCTTGCCCGCGATTTGGGCAACAATCCGCCAATTGTGGCAACGCCAACCTACTTGGCCGAAGCCGCTCAAACGATCGCCCGCGATTATGGCATGACCTGTTTGGTGCTCGACCACGACCAACAAAAAGAGTTGGGTATGGGTGCATTGATTGGGGTTGCCAAAGGTGCGGCTGAGCCAGCTAAGTTCATCGTTTTGGAGCATGGCCAAGCAGAGCCAGGCAAACCAACGATTTGTTTGGTCGGCAAGGGCATTACCTTCGATACAGGCGGGATTTCGATCAAGCCAGCCGATAACATGGACAAAATGAAAATGGACATGCAAGGCGCTGGCGCGGTGATTGGCACGATGGAAGCGGTTGGGCGCTTGAAATTGCCAATTCACGTCGTGGCCTTGGTGGCGGCAACCGAAAATATGCCTGGCAGCAATGCCTACAAACCAGGCGATATTCTCAAGGCCATGAATGGCGTAACGATCGAAGTGCTTAATACCGATGCCGAAGGCCGTTTGGTCTTGGCCGATGCCCTTTCCTATGCCCAAAAATACAATCCCGATGCGATTATCGACCTTGCAACCCTGACTGGCGCGTGTGTCGTGGCGCTTGGCTCGTATGCCGCAGGCGCAATGACCAATAATCCAGCCTTGTTGCAACGGGTGCAGCAAGCCGCCGAAGGTTCAGGTGATCGGGTTTGGGAACTGCCATTGTGGGATGAATATCGCCGTCAAGTGCGCTCCGATGTTGCCGACATCAAAAATACTGGTGGCCGCAACGGTGGGGCGATTACCGCTGGGGCGTTCTTGAGCCACTTCGTTGGCGATTATCCATGGGTGCACTTGGATATTGCCGGCGTGGCATGGACCGAAGATCAACCCAAGGAATACAACCCTAAAGGAGCAACCGGCTATGGGGTGCGCCTCTTGACGGAATTGCTGCGCGAGTGGAGTGGCGTTTCGTTATAGCGGGAGTGTGGTCTATGGCTGGGACAATGCGGGTCACATTTTGGGGTGTTCGGGGTAGCTATCCGGTTCCCGGGTCGGATACTGTGCAGTTTGGCGGCAATACGCCATGTGTCGAAGTCGAAGCCAATGGGCATACGATTATTCTCGATGCGGGGACGGGAATTGTACGCCTCGGCAATGATCTGTTGCGGCGAGCCAAAGAGCGCGGCGGCCCGGTGCGGGCAACCTTGCTATTTAGCCATATGCACCATGATCATACTCAAGGCTTTCCATTCTTTACTCCGGCCTATGTTGGCTCAAGTATTTTGAATATTTTCGGGCCACGGGTGTTCGAGCGTGATCTTGAGGAAACGTTGGCGCATTCAATGTTGCCACCAAGTTTTCCAGTGTCGTTGGGCGAAATGAACTCGCTGAAGTTTATGCGCAACATGACCGAGACCGATGTATTGCTGTTTGATGCCCATCAAGATACGGTGACGGTCAAGAATTTTTACCATGATCAGATTGCTGATGATCCTGATGTGGTGCAGATTCGAGCCATGCGTTCGTATGCGCACCCCGAGGGTGTGTTTGTTTATCGGGTGCAATGGCAGGGTAAGAGTGTGGTCTATGCGACCGACACCGAAGGCTATGTCAATACCGATCAGCGCTTGGCGGCGTTTGCTAACCAAACCGACTTGTTGATCCACGATGCTCAATATAGTGAAGCGCATTATCTTGGCCACGCTGGTTATAATGCGACCCAAGGCTGGGGTCACTCTACGCCGCAGATGGCGTGTGCGGTAGCCATGGCTGCGCAGGCCAAACGCCTCGTCTTGTTTCATCACGAGCCACGCTACAATGATGCGATGATTCGTGAATTGGAGCAGGCTTCGCAGACGATTTTTGCCAACACCACTGCCGCCTACGAAGGCTTAACAATCGAGATCTAACTGAATGGATTCAAGGCCAATCGTGGTATGCTGAGGCTACTACGATTGGCTTTTTTTGTTGATGAGGAGCTGGCATGTCTCCACGGCGCGATGTCCGAGTTGAACGCACGGCGCAGATTATCGAAGCAGCAACCCGCTTGTTTGCTCAGCATGGCATCGATCAAACTAGCATGGATATGCTGGCCAAGACCGTTGGCATGAGCAAAGGGGTCTTGTATTGGTATTTTGAGAGCAAAGATGCAATCATCCTCGCGTTGTTGGAGCAGTTATTCAATCAACCACTGTTGGAAGTGCAAGCGCTGTTGCAAGCTCCTGAATCGACTGCTCAACGTTTGACTCAACTCACCACCAATTTGGCCGCCGCATTGGAAGAATTACACAGCCTTGTGCCATTAGCGCAAGAATTGTATGCCCTTTCGGCTCGTAATAATGGCGTTCAAAGCTTTTTGGCAAGCTATTTTCAGCGCTATCGGGCTAGTTTGGCGGCGTTAATTCAGCAAGGCCTTGAGCGCGGCGAATTCAGTTCAATCAACCCCGAGCAAATTGCCTGGCATTTGGCAGCGCTCTACGAAGGCTCAACCGTGCTGTGGCTGCTAGAGCCAACTCCCCAGCGTTTGACTGAGCAATTGCAAGCAGCCTTGCTGCTATTGCTCAAGGCAATTGTTGTTCGTCAAGATTAATGCGAGTTGGCTGAATGAAGAACAAACCTAAACCATTCAGCAAACTAGCGCCACCCATGACGAGCGCAGTCGTTCCAGAGAGCGCTTCAGCGTACAAAGTATTAAACGAGGCGATGATTAGCGAAGCCGCTAGCCAACTAACCAGCATTGTTGGAATCCAATGCAGCATGCGATAGCCAGCTTTGCGTAAAATCCAGGCTTGAACACTGCTTATTACCAAACATGTGATGGAAACTGAGATTAATTGTGGTTCTATCCAGTGGACGAAGGGATTGCTTGTATTAGAAGTACGAAACATCGAGAAGAGAAGATGATCGATACTCAGCATATTTTTCGCAATGCTCACTGCACAATATGCCCCAAGCGTTGCCCTAAACCAGTGTTTGAACAAGTTTGGATCAATTGTCCGTTTTAAAATCCAAGCCTGACCATAGCTCATACTCCCAATGCCGATTAATGTGAGGATAATTATCAAGCCAAAAAGAAATAATTCGCCGCCATCAGGATGATCTTGGTAAAAGTAGGGTATTACTAGGGCATACAATACCAGTGCTGGAATATGCACACCTATCCAATAAAGCCATGTAACGATCGGAATATGCAGCCGTCGTGAACGTGCATGGGCAACCTCATACATTGTCAACCTCTTTCTCGAATTATTGGAGCTGTTTTAGCTAAATTTTTGAAATATAAATTATTCAGGAGTATGATTATTCAGATTTCGAGATTCTTGTAGGTTATCAACAGATTCTTGGTTTATTAGAAAATTTGATGATTCACCATCTCTTCTTGGAACTTTATTATCAACACGGCATATATGTTTAGATATATTTATGGTAATAATTGCAATGATTTTATCTTCATCCTCTATGAAATTCAAATGGTAATTTGGCGGTGCTGGTTCAATTTGAGATATCATATCCTTTATATCGCGTGAGAAATCCTCTCGTTCTTTAGGAGTTATTAGATTTTCTATACCTTTTATCTCTTTAGTTTTATCATCAACCCCAATTATAAGCATTCCCCCTCGTTTATTAGCAAAGGAAGCTACAATTTTCGCAATTTTCTTCTTCATTTCTGCTTTTACTTTAGATTTCGAAACTTCTCTTAATCCAGCTTTTAATTCTAACGTCTCACTTTCGCCTTTTTCAATAATTTTTCGAATGTCATCAAAAGTCACCAATTGGGAAACATTAATTAATATAAGAGTATCTTCTTTTATCTCTAAACCACACCTTGAACAATGTTCAGTGATTTCTTCAATAGGAGTTTCCTGGATAACATCATGAATAAGGCCAAAATCTTCGTATACTGTTGAGGAATAAATTCGTTGATTGGATAGTCGAGTCCATCCTAATGGCTCATCATCCAATGGAAACTGAAAATCGAAAATTAAGCCACAGTGAGGACACATTAAGCGTTGTATATTAAATAAATCTGGTTGTTTGTAATATGATTCGTCAATTGCATGAATTTGTGATATAGCCATATAACCTTCCTATTCATTTATATAATTTACGAGATAGTCGTATGTATTAAATCTTTCCACTTACCAACGGCTTTTGCATCAACACATTGGGAATCGTCACGCGATCAAGCCATTGGGGCGAACGATAGACGGTGCGATAGCCCAAGCGCTCGTATAATTTGGTGGCTTGATGGTTATCGACAATCACTTGTAGTTGTGCTCCTGCTACTTTACGCGCCACTAATTGCTGCTCAACTGCCTGCATAATTGCCGCGCCATAGCCTTGGCTGCGCTGCTGCGCTCGCACGACAATCCCATGAACATAGGCGTACTCGGGGTTGAATTTGGGCGGTGGCATAAGCATCGAGGCCGCAACGGTGCTCAAAAGGTGCAAGGTATGTTTCAAGCCAATCAGTTGCACCGCCATATTCAGCGTGCCACGTGGCACCCGATCGGGGGCTGGTTCGTTGGGAAATTGAATTCCCGCCATGCCCACAATCTCGCCAGCTTGATTGAGCGTCAAATAACGCCCCCGCACTCCGGCAAAATTATTGGCATGCAAGGTGTAGCGCAACAAGGCTTGGCGCTGGCTATCGGCTCCGCGCAACGAATCGGGCAATTCAGCATCATACAAATCGAGCAAAAGCTCGCCCAAAATTGCCAAATCGTTGGCATTGGCTGGACGTAATTCTACGCTTGGTTGGGTTTGGGTCATTCTTAGCTCCGTCCCATTGGGCGAATAGCTGGCTCGGCCAAAGCCCGATCTAAACCATCGCCAGCATGGATGCGATAAACGGGCACACGCAGTTCGGCCAAGCGGACAAAGGTTGGTTCAGGGTCACGCCAGCCGCCAAACGATTTACCATCGAGAAACATAATCGAAGCGCGTGCGCCACGATAGACCAAACGTTGAACCGCCGCCACCCAACGTTCATCGAGCGCGGCGGTGATGATCAGCAGCGAGGCGTTACGGCCAAAGCGCTGGCTTTCAGCAGCCAATAATTCAGCTAATGAGATATTGCTGGTGGCATGCAGCATCGCCAATGGCTCTAGAATTTTGTAAAGCTGGCGGGCTTCGCGCTCAGGCAGGATAATTTCGCGTTGTGCACCGTAGGTCAATAAACCCACACTGCGATTGAGCCGCAACAGATGCCGTGCCAACGAAGCTGCCAAGGTAATGCTATATTCCTCGGTGGTATTGGGAATCGCGATTTTGCCTTGCAAAGTTTTGATAATCGCCGGAATTGCTGCATCAGGCTGGCCATGGTGAAACCGTTCTTCCATGTCCAAAATAATCCAAACATCTGCTGATGGATCAAGCTCAAATTCCTTGACCATGAGATTGCCAGTTCGCGCTGTCGAACGCCAGTGAATCCGGTTGAAGCTATCGCCTGGCACATATTGGCGCACAGTCGAAACATTTGGCGTAACGTGAAAGGTGCGCGAACGCACATCTTGCCCGCCAATGAGTTCGGCGGTTGGTAGCTCAAATTTTGGTAAATCGACAGTGGCGGGATACACCAACAGATCATGGGTCAGATCGACCATTTTATGCAGTTGGAAGATGCCAAAGGGGTCGCCGCTGCGCACCGAAACTGGCCCCAAACGCCATTTGCCCCGCAAGGTACAGGGCGTGCGCACCATCCAGCGCCGTTTTTCGCGGCCTGGAATATAGCTCACAAAGCCCGAGCCATGCGAAGGCAAATCGGAATGATCGCGCACTTCGACCCAGAGTTTAGGCACAGGCCAAGTATTGTAGATCGTAATTCGTTCGCGCACAGTTTCGCCAACTTGAGCGCGAGTGGTGCTCGATTCGCGCTCGATCTCCAGCCCTTCGAGGTTGCTCCAAGCCCAGGCATAGGCGATGACTAACAAGCCTAGCATGGTATAGGTCAAGTAGTAAAAGAAAGAAATATTACTCGAAAGTCCGGTCAGAAATAGCACTACGGCCAAGCCCAAAATGCCTAATGCCCGCATATGCCGCCCCTAATGTGCAGCCGCCGGCTGCTGCCGCTCATATCGTCGCCCAGCGCGTGCGCCTGGTACGGGCACTTGGCTCAAAATGTGTTGGATCAATTCATCAGCATGAATATTGCGAATCCGCGCTGCTGGACTGATGATCATGCGATGGGCCAAAACTGGCTTGACCAGCACCTTGATGTCATCAGGAATTACATAATCACGACCTTGCAAGGCGGACAACGCTTGGGCTGTGCGATACAAGGCCAACGAGCCACGTGGGCTAGCCCCAAGGTACACATCGCTGTTGTTACGGGTGGCGGTGGTAATTGCCACAATATATTCTTTGATTTGCTCATCAACATACACATCGCGAATTTCAGCTTGCATATGTTGCAGTTCTTCGATGCTGACGACTTGTTCAAGCGCATCGATTGGATGGGATTTGCGTTGGCTTTCCAAAATCGCCAATTCATCGGCTTTGGCGGGGTAGCCTAGGGTAATTCGCAGTAAAAAGCGGTCGAGTTGCGCTTCGGGCAGCGGAAACGTACCTTCGTATTCAATTGGATTTTGGGTTGCAAGCACAATAAATGGCTGAGGCAAAGCGCGGGTAATGCCATCGACGGTCAATTGGCCTTCTTCCATGCTTTCGAGCAAGGCCGATTGGGTTTTGGGCGTGGCCCGATTAATTTCATCGGCCAGCACTAAGTTGGCAATAATTGGCCCAGGCCGAAATTCAAACTCGCCTGATTTCTGATTGTAGATCGAAACTCCACTTACATCGGTTGGTAGCAGGTCGGGGGTGAACTGAATGCGCTTGAAGCTACAGCCGATGCTGCGGGCAATTGCCTTGGCAAGGGTGGTTTTGCCCACGCCTGGCACATCTTCCAACAGCACATGCCCGCGACAAAGCAGGGCGATCAGGGTTAAATCGACCGCCGCACGTTTGCCGATGATCACTTTTTCGACATTGGCAGCGACGCGTTGAGCTATCTCTTGCACATGTTTCACTTCAAGATCCTCCCGAAAACTGAGTCGGTGCTACAAATCTTTGACTAAAACGGTTTGGCGTTCACCATTGCGCATAAACCCAAACCACTCGTAGAGCCGTTGGGCATGTTGGTTGGTGTTTTGGGTATTCAGCGAGAGCAATTGCACGCCGTTTAAACTGCACCAATCGACCAATTCAGCTAAAAGCCGCACGCCGATGGCTTGGCCTTGCAGTGCCGGATCAACCGCGATCCGCACTAAATGGGCCATCATGCCGCCATGATGCACGGTGGCAAAGGCATAGCCAACAATGGTATGGTTAAGTTCGGCTACGATATAGAAGGGTGCAACTGGGAAAACTCCGGCCAAAATCGTGCTGTTTTTGACCCATTCGTCAGCAAAGGCGGCGGCATCGATCTTGGCAATCATCGGTACATCGTCGGTCGTCGCTGGGCGAATCCAAGCCCCGGTATTGCCCCAAGCTGGAATGTTCATCGCACGTTTTTCGTAGCCCACCACATCAAGCTGGAGCTGATAGCCCTCGCGCAGCACCCACGGCAACAGCCAACTGGCATCGCGTTCGTCGCTCATAATCAACAAGCGCTCAACACCATGCCCCTTAGCATAACCCTCGGCAGCATGTAAAAATTCAGTGACCGCCTCGGCTGGGCGCAACGAATGATGCACAATCAGTGCTCGAATCCAAGCAATTGGGCCGACTGCATAGCCCATCAGCACGCAGCCCCACAATTTGCCGTTATATTCCAAAACAATACTGAGTTGATCGTTGAGGGTTAAGCGAAACTCATCGTGGGGAATCGAAAGCGAAGCCCATGGAGTTTGCTCAAGCAAGCCCATCAGCGGCGGTAGATCGCTCTCAACCAGTGGCCTCATCGCCAAATCTTGAATGCTCGGAACGCGACGAAACAAATGCATAACTTAGGCTTCTTCTCGCAAGACCGAAATACCCAACGCACCTGGCCCACCATGGACCGCCAAAACTGGGCCTGCATCGGAGATCAACAACGGCACGCCTGGAAAATGGGCCGAAACTTGCTGAGCAAAGGCTTGGGCTTCGGTTAAAGCATTGGTGTGCAAAATGCCCATGCGTCGGACTTTACCCTTGCCCACAAACTCCAAGGCTTGCTGAATCATCATAGTTAAGGAATCTGCGCGTGAGCGGGCGCGACCGACCATTTCGGCTTGGCCTTTGCGATCTAGCCCTAAAATTGGGTAGATGCCCAAAAGTGAGGCCGCCATGGCCCCGATGCGCCCCAAACGCCCACTGAGCCGCAAATAGCGCACAGTTTCGAGTGAGGCAACGGTCAAAATATTAGGAATTTGATGCTCGATTTGTGAAACGATTGAGGCTGCGCTGGCTCCGCGGGCCAAAGCTTCGGCAGCTTCGAGCACCAACAAGCCTGTGCCTAGGGCAAATTGACGCGAATCGATGTTGTAGATCATGCGGCCTTGCACCCGTGAAGCGGCTTGCATGGCGTTGGCATAACTTTGGCTGAGCATTGCCCCAACATGAATCACGATAATATCATCGGCGGAGTGTTGACGAAAATAGTTAATAAACTGCCCTGCCGATGAGGGAGCAGTCGTAGGAATCACATCTTCATGAACTAAACGGCGATAAAACTCATCGAGCGAGACATCTTCGCTTTCACGCAGATTGCCATCGACAAATTGAATGGTAAATGGAATTAATTCAATGCCATAGCGCTGAATAAGCTCCATTGGCAAGCTCGACGTTGAGGCGGTAACCAATGCAGTGGTCATGTTGTTCAATCCTCGGAGCCACACAGACACTCCAATGCAACCCTGCGGTGGAGCATAGATTAATAAGTATTATAGGGGGTTTTTAGTTTGCACGAAAGTGCTGGTTTGATGAAAAGATGCTGAGGAAATAGGCTTGATCAGCCGTATACTGCCGATCAAGCCTATTTGGGAGCTAGAGTTTAATCCGGCGAGGGCGGATACGTGATTTTTCGGCGCGAATGATTGCTTGAATCATGCTGGCAGCCTCGTCGGGCCGTGATTCGGGGTTCATCACGACATAATCAAATTCATCGACACGGCCCATTTCTGCTTCGGCCAAGGCCATCCGTTGTTCTAAACCTTCTGCCGATTCAGTGCGGCGCAAGCGCAGGCGGTTGGCTAATTCGGCACTTGAAGGTGGCACGATGAAAATCAAGACTGCATCGGGTACTAATTTGCGCATGGTGGCCGCGCCCTGCACATCGATCCGTAAAATCACATCTTTGCCGCTCGCCAAGGCATCGCGCACCTGCGATTTGGGAATGCCCTTGTATTCGCCATAGACAACGGCATGCTCCAAGAGGTCATTGTTGGCGATCATGGTTTCAAACTCGGCTTTGGAAACAAAGTTATAATCAAAGCCCTCTAATTCGCCTGGGCGTTGGCCACGGCTGGTGGTGGTGACCACAAAATGAAAGGGCATACCAAATTCGCGCATACGCATCAACACCGTATCTTTGCCAACCCCTGATGGGCCTGAAATAATGACCAGTAGTGGCACAGGAGCTTGGTTGTGCAAAATCGGGTTGAGTTCTGGGTGTGACACAATGCCTCCTAAACTAAGGATTTTTAAATTATTGACGATCCGCCAATGCTTGAGTACGATTGAGCCATTGAAGGAGAATCGTCTATGCACATTGATGCGCTAGTTGTTGCAGCGATTGTCGCTGAATTACAGATCTTGGTTGGCGGCAAAATTCAACAGGTGGTTTTGCCAAATCCCGATAGTGTGGGCTTTGAAGTCTATGCTGATGGTCAACGCCATCAGTTATTGCTTTCGGCTAATCCAAAATTTGCCCGTATGCATACCACCCCAACCAAGCTAACCCGTGATCCGAATGCCGATTCGCCTTTGTTGCTCTTATTGCGTAAATATGTTCGTGGCGGAAGGATTACCAAAATCGAATCTGCGCCATTGGAACGGGTTATTTCGCTCAGTATAGCCAAGATGCCGATTCCTCGCAAGGAACTTGAGCCTGACGATGATGACGACGATGAGGTGATGCTTACGCCGCGTTATAGTGAGTTGGTACTAGAAATTATCGGTCATTCGTCGAATATTATTTTGGTCGATGATAATGGCTTGGTCTTGGAAAGTATTCGTCACTATAACCCACATCGTTCGCAGCGCCCAATTATGCCACGCAGCATCTACGAAGCGCCGCCAAGCCAAGGCAAATCTGACCCGCGCCAAGCAACTGCTGAGCAAATTGCGGCCTTGGGTGGTGATTTGGCCAAAGCCTTGGTGACCGAATATAGTGGCATCTCGCCGCAAACTGGCCGTGAAATTGCGTGGCGGGCAGTTGGCACAACCAGCATCGAAGTTACGCCAGCACTGGATTTTGAACAGATTGCCCAGCTTTTGCGCCAACTCACCAGCCTTACCAGTATCGAGCCAACTCTTGCGCGAAATGCTGATGGTACACCAATCGGGATTGCAGCCTTTAATTTGCAGCACCAAGCCCATACTGAATCATTCCCCAGAATGAACGAGGCTTTGGCAACCGCCTTCGCTGAGCTTGATCAAGTGACGGCGCATGCTCAACGGCGTGAGGCTTTGCTTGAACGAGTGGCCGAAGCTCAGCGCCGTGTCAAAACCAAAGCTGATCAATTACGCACTCAGTTGGCGCGAGTTGAGCAACTTGAGCGTTTGCGCTGGGAAGGCGAGATGATTTTTGGCTATATTTATGCGATCAAGCCAGGCCAAAGCGAATTGCTGCTCGACCAAGGGGTAATTACGCTTGATCCAAAATTGTCTGCTGTAGAGAATGCCCAATCACGCTTTCGCGAGTACGACAAAGCCAAAGGCGCTTTAGAAGATGTTCCGCAACTCTTGGAGCAAACCGAGGCCCAAGCCGAATATCTGCAACAAACCAACGATCTGTTGAGTTTGGCCGAGAGTTTTGCCGAAATTGAGCAATTTGAGCGCGAGTTGATTGCTGGTGGTTGGTTGCGTCAAACCATTGGCAAAGCCAAAAGTAAGCCCAATTCGAGCGTTGGCCGTGGCCCGTTGCGGGTGATTTCGCCCGATGGCTGGACAATTTTCGTCGGTCGTACCGCTGACCAAAACGATGAAGTGACCTTTAAACTCGGTCAGCCCGAGGATTATTGGTTGCATGCCCGTGAGCGAACTGGCGGCCATGTGATTATTCGCATGCAATCGACCAACGTGCCGCCACGCACGCTTGAACAAGCAGCACAACTAGCAGCCTATTACTCGTCAGCCCGCAACGATGGGGCAGTTGAAGTCGATATGGCCTTGCGCAAACATGTGCGCAAAATCAAAGGCGGCCCACCTGGTTTGGTACGCTATACCGCCGAACGAACCCTGCGGGTCGAGCCCAAAAAAGAACCCAAAAGAACATAGTATAGGGATCAGGTGTTAGGGGCTAGGCTTTCTTTAATGCAGAGAGAGGGATGAAGGATAATTAGTGGAATTCGTGCAATTCGTGGCTAAAAACCTTCGTGGTTAAAAAGAAACTTTGTGGCTAAACTGAACCCTAATCCCTGACACCTAGCCCCTGCGTATATTTAGCTTTTGGGGAACCACGGCAGGAAAGCACTAGTTTTCGCGATGTAATCGGCATAGTGGGGCTTGGTTTTGACCATTGTGCGTTCTAGGAGCAGCACACCTGAAATTCGAATAATCAGCCAGGTCATGAGCAATGCACCGATAATTTGCCAATAACTGCCAGCGGCGATTGAAAAGAGCGCATAACCCCACCAGACCGTCGCATCGCCAAAATAATTGGGATGGCGGGTGTAGCGCCATAAACCAGAGCGCATAACTTGGCCTTTGTTGGCGGGATTGGCCTTGAACCGCGCCATCTGCCAATCGCCAAGCGCCTCAAAACTAAAGCCAATCAGCCAAACGCCAATTGCCAAATAATCGAGCCAATTCCAGCTTTTTGGGCCAGTTTGTGCGCCGAGCAAAGTCAACGAGATCAGCAATGCTAACACGCCTTGCAGCAAAAATACTTGGAAAAAGCTAAACCACCAATAGCGTTCAGCTCCATAACGCTGGCGAAACTCAACATAACGATAATCTTCGGGCTTGCCCCAATTACGCCAACCAATGTAAATCGATAAGCGCAAGCCCCAAATTGTCACCAAACTGCTAATGAGCAAACTGCGTTGGGCATCGCCCTGAGCTTGGCTAAAATACCACCAACTCAAGGCCACAAAACACATGCCCCAACAGATATCCACAATGCTGGCATTGGTGATTTTGACACTCCATAACCACGCCAAGGTTAATGGAATCATTACCACCGCCAAGCCCCAACCCCAGATTTGCCAAAAACTCATACGAAACTCCCACAGCTAACGCACCCAAATATCATAACCACCCAAATGCACTCGTAAACGATAGGGCGCAATTTGCAACATCGCATCAAAGCCGATTGGTCGCACGGCTCCATAAGTCACGATGACGTTTGGCGGCTGGCGGCGTAGTTGTTGCAAGGTCTGGTCGAGGGCATTGGGCAAAATCGCTAAGGGGTAATCATAGGGAAATCGGCTTGGCACAGCGTAATCGCCATATAAATAAATTTCTGGCTCAGCTGCCCAAACCCACACGCTGGCCTGCTGGCCCACATTGTTATCGATCCATTCGACAACTTTTGGCGCAAGCGCAAAGAATTCACGGCCATCTACACCATACAATTGTTCAATTTGGGCTTCGGGCGTTTTATTATACAACGGCCAGAGGCTGGCCAATGGCTGAATCGCTAGTAAAAACGCAATCAAGACAATCGAAAAATCTTTGTATTGTTGTAAAAATCCCAGCCGAACTTTGGCTAAGCCACCTGCAAAGACTGCCAAAGCTGGCACAAGCGCCTGATAATAATGCGGATAAGCCCGCAAACTGACGAAGGCGCTGGCAATCAGGCCGACGCTCCATAAGCCAGCAAGAGTCAAGCTCGGCCAGTAGCGCCGTCGTCGCCAGGCCATGGTTGCGCCCACAATCCCCGCCGCTAGCAGCAACAGCAGCGAGCGCCAAATCGGCCAAAGCTGGCTGATTGTGGCATTGGTCTGGTCGAGGTAGACTGTGTTATAAGTCCAAAGTGCTTCAACAAATTGGCTCCAACCACCAGCCAAGGCAAAATAAAGCAGAGTTGGAATCAACACCAGCGCCAAACCGTCGATCACCAAAATAGCGCGACCAAGCCGTTCGTTGACATCGCCTTTGAAGGCAACGGTGGTAATAATCAGCGCTGGCAAAATCAACAAAGCCACAGGCTTGGATAATAGCGCCAAGGCTGCGGCCACACCTGCCAACATCCACCAGGCTTTTTGTTGGCTGTCGAGTGCCTTGAGTCCAAAAAGTAAAGCCAAGCTACTGGGCAAGAGCATAATTGCTTCGCTGTTGAACGTAATGCCCTGCAAAAAGATCGCGCTATTCCAGCTTGCCACTAAAATTGCAGTAAGCACGCCCGCCGCTTCGGATCGCCACAAGCGCCGACCTGCTCGCCACATCACCAAGGTTGTGGCCACCAACCAGAGCGTCGCCCAAACCCGAATTGTTTGGATTGGCTTAGTGCCCAACAAAACTGGCGGGGCATAGGCAACATAGACAAACGGTGGCTTATGATCAAATCGATCGCGGTAGGGAATCGCTCCATCAGCCCAATCGCGGGCAATGACGGCATAGGCAGCCTCGTCACGCTCCAGCGGCAGTTGATGGAGTGGCATTCGCAGAATGATAATCAAGCTACAAACCGCCCCAATCACTGCCCACAAGGCTAAGCGTCGCCGCCGAAAACGTCGCAACATGCCTAAATTCCCCCACACCAAAACGTTGTTGAGCGCCATAATACTGGCAAATTGGCAAAAAGCCTAGCAAAAAAATAGCCCAGCCACGCAGAACACTGCATGCTGAGCCAAATTTCATCAATTGAACTGAATTTTAGCCGAGGTACAGCGCCATCACCAAGAAATGGCAAACGCTGCCGCCCATCACAAAGCCATGCCAAATTGCGTGGTTGTAGGGCAGTTTTTCCCAGCGATAAAACACCACGCCAGCGGTATAGGTCAGGCCACCAGCTACCAACAAGGCAAAAGCCCCGGTCGGCAAACTTGCCACCAAATCATCCCAAGCCATCACCGACAACCAGCCCATTCCAACATACATCAAGGTTGAAAGTAATTCAAAACGCTTGATGAAAAACATTTTAAAGCAGATTCCGGCGAAGGCACAGCCCCAAATCAAGCCAAAGAGCGTCCATGCCAGGCTACTCTGCATACTTACCAACAAAATCGGGGTGTATGTGCCAGCAATCAATAAATAAATAGCGCAGTGATCGAAAATTTTCAATAAATATTTGGCGCGAGGGTTGCGAATGCTGTGGTAGAGCGTCGAGGCCAAATACATACAAATTAGGCTGACCCCGTAGACCGTAAAGCTGGCAATTCGCCATGGGTCGCCCGTATTAATCGCCATAATCAGCAAAATCACCAAGCCAGCCACGCTCAAGGCAACCCCGATGCCATGGGTAATTGCATTGGCTAATTCTTCGGCGGCGGAATATTCGGAGTAGTGGACGTTGCGTTCTTCGATTGCTTTTGCCATATGACCTCCAGCTAAGCTATGTTTTTGCTGATTGATATTATACCTTGTAATGCAAGGTACTTTGCAGTGAAAGGTATAGTTCTTTTGGGCTAGCCATGGTAGCGATCTTTGCTATACTTGGCGTGCAGCGTTGCACCACAAGAGCGAAGATTCCTGTAGTTCGAGGTATTTGCCATGGCCAATTTGCCAAGCTACGATTTTGCCGATTTAATCAAAGCTGACCATGATGCTGAATTTGTTTTGACATGTTTCGCTGAAGTATTACAAGAATTAGGCGAGGCTGATCTCGCTGCTTATCTTGGGTTGCCGACCACGGCCTCAAGCAAGCAAACAATTACGCCTGAACGGGCGATTCAAGCGGCCTCGCTCAGCTTTCAATTGCTGAATATGGTCGAGGAAAACGCCGCTGCCCAACAACGCCGCGTACGCGAAGCTGCCGAAGGCTTTAATGCCGAAGTTGGTTTGTGGGGCAATACGTTGCAAAGCTTGAGCCAAGCTGGATTCAGTGCCGAGCAAATTGCTGCTGCCTTAGGCCAAATTTATGTTGAACCAGTGCTGACCGCCCACCCAACCGAGGCTAAACGGGCGACCATGCTTGAGCACTATCGACGTTTATATTTGCTGTTGGTTAAGCGCGAAAACCCGATTTGGACTCCGCTGGAGCAACAGGCGCTGCGCGACGAGATTAAAGTTGAGCTTGAGCGGCTTTGGCGCACTGGTGAGATTTTCCTCGAAAAGCCGAGCGTCGCCGATGAATTGCGCAATATTTTGCATTATTTGCGTCATGTGTTCCCCGCCAGTTTGGCAACGCTCGATTTGCGTTTGCAACAGGCTTGGCAATTGCAGGGCTTTGATCGGCGTTTATTACCTGCAACCGATCAATTGCCGCATGTGCAGTTTGGCACGTGGGTTGGCGGTGATCGCGATGGTCATCCTTTGGTCACAGCAACCGTCACACGCTTTGCCTTGCATGAGTTGCGGCGCAATGCACTTGAGGTTTTGCACGAACAATTAGTTCAATTAGTGATCAAATTAAGCTTATCTGATCGTTTGCAGTCGCCGCCTGCCGCCTTGCTTGAAGCCCTTGATGCTAGTGCAGCGGCGCTGGGCCAACGTGGGCAAATGGCCTTGGCGCGGAATCCCGAGGAGCCATGGCGACAATGGGTCAACTTAATCATGGCGCGATTGCCCGAATCAAACCAACCGCGCCAGCCTTGGCAGTACCGCAGTAGCAATGAAACTGTGGCCGACCTGCAATTTTTGGCTGAGCAACTGAATGTAGTTGAGGCACAACGGTTGGTTTTGAATGATCTTCAGCCTGTGATTCGTAGCGTGCAAAGCTTGGGCTTTCACAGCGCCGTGCTGGATATTCGCCAAAACAGCAAATTTCACGATTTAGCCGTTGAGCAATTGCTGCAAGCTGCTGGATTCAGCGATTATCAATTTAGTAATTGGTCTGAAACACAACGGCTCGAATTGCTTAACCGCGAGTTGCAAAGCGCCCGCCCATTTGCCCACCCCAGCCTTGAGTTGGGCAACGAAGCTAGCGCTGTACGCGATTGCTATCGTGTGTTGGCTGATGAAATTGCTCAGCACGGCACGACGGGCCTTGGCTCGTTAATTATCAGCATGACCCGTAGCCTCTCGGATTTGCTGGTGGTTTATTTACTGGCGCGTGAAGCTGGCTTGTTACAAGTTACTGAGGCTGGCTTGGCCTGTGTACTGCCAGTTGTGCCATTATTCGAAACGATCGAAGATTTGGAAATTAGCCCTGGCATTCTCGATGCGTTTTTGGCCCATCCAGTCAGCCAAGCTAGTCGAGCGTTGCGCCAAACCAGCGTGCAACAAGTGATGGTTGGTTATAGCGATAGCAACAAAGATGGCGGGATTTTGGCCAGCTTGTGGAGCCTGTATCGGGCGCAAGGCACACTAGCAGCGGTCGGAGCTAAGCATCAGGTGCGAGTACGTTTCTTCCACGGTCGCGGCGGCACAATCAGCCGTGGCGCTGGGCCAACCCACCGTTTCTTGAACGCGCTACCAGCCGCGGCCTTGGCAGGCGATTTGCGTATGACCGAGCAAGGCGAAACCATCGCCCAAAAATATGCCAACCATATCACCGCAGTTTATAATTTAGAATTAATGGTAGCGGGCGTAACCGAAGCTACCTTGCTTGGCTCGCAGCGCGATCAAACACCCCACAGCCTTGCTCCAACCATGGATTCACTGACCGCTTACAGCCGCCAACGCTACGAAAACTTGATCCAAACGCCGGGCTTTATTCAGTTTTTTGGGCAGGCTACGCCGATTGATGTGATTGAGCAAGGCAAAATTGGCTCGCGTCCCGCCCGCCGCACAGGCCAACGCACGCTTGGCGATCTGCGGGCGATTCCATGGGTGTTTAGTTGGAGTCAATCTCGCTTTTTTCTCTCTGGCTGGTATGGGGTGGGCAGCAGCTTGGCATGGCTTGCCGAGCAACATCCCGAGCAGTTTGCCCAACTCAAACAAGCGGCATTTGAGTGGTATCCGTTGAAATATTTATTGACCAACGTTAGCACTAGCATGCTCTCGGCAGATCTGGCAACCATGCAAGCTTATAGCCATTTGGTCGAAGATCCAAACGTGCGTCAGCCGATTATGGCGGCAATTGAGGCTGAATTTAAGCAAACTCAACAGCAATTAGAGCTGATTTTTGGCGGGAGTTTGGCCGAACGTCGCCCACGGATTTATCGCATGTTGCAAGGTCGTCAGTCACGATTAAGCCAATTGCATCAGCAACAAATCAATTTGCTGCACACATGGCGCAGCCTGCCCAGCGAACAAATTCCAGAGCGCGAACAGTTATTAACTCAATTATTGCTCACAGTCAATGCGATTGCCAGCGGCTTGCGCACGACTGGCTAAATGTCATTGGTGGTATGCCCTCACTCCCTAGGCTCCTCTCCGTCCGAGCGAGCGAGGGGGAACTGCACGTACAAACGCCCTTCTCCCGCCGCAGTGGGAGAAGGGTTGGGGATGAGGGAACTCAATTAATGTTTCAAGCTGGCTTCGCCGTGAAAACGCTCGAATGCGGCCCGTTCGAGCGCTTCGCGATGGTCAGGGTGGGCAATATCGATCAAGGCTTTAGCTCGTTCGCGCAAGGTTTTGCCATACAAATAGGCCACGCCATATTCAGTCACGATATATTGAACGTGGGCACGAGTGGTCACGACGCTAGCGCCTTCGTGCAGCACTGGCACAATCCGCGATTCGCCACGGCGGGTAGCTGAAGGCAGGGCAATAATTGGCTTGCCGCCCTCGGAGAGCGCCGCGCCGCGCATAAAGTCCATTTGGCCGCCAACCCCTGAATATTGATAGGTTCCAATCGAATCGGCACAAACTTGGCCCGTCAAATCAACTTCAATCGCACTGTTAATCGCCGTAACATTGGGGTTGCGCCGAATCACGCTAGTATCGTTGATGTAGGTGATGTCGAGCATAGCAATCTGCGGGTTATCATCAACGAAATCATACAAACGCCGCGTGCCCATCATAAAACCACCAACGATTTTGCCAGGGTGGGTTTTCTTCATGCGTCCGTTGATGATGCCGCGTTCAACCAAATCAATAATCCCATCGGAAAACATTTCGGTATGAATACCCAAATTTTTGTGGGTAGTCAAGGCTGCTAACACTGCATCGGGAATCGCTCCGATGCCCATTTGCAAGGTTGCGCCATCGCTGACCAAGCCGGCAATATGGCGACCAATCGCCCGTTCAACATCGCTCAAAACGGCTGGCGCATGTTCATAAATTGGCTCGTCAACCTCGACCGCAAAGTTAATCCGATTGATATGGATGTGGCCATCGCCATGGGTGCGGGGCATATGGGGGTTGATTTGGGCAATCACACATTGAGCAACTTCAACGGCTGCGCGAGTGACATCGACCGAAACGCCCAGCGAGCAGAAGCCATGTTGATCAGGTGGCGAAACTTGAATTAATGCGACATCGAGCGGCAAAATGCCCCGGCGAAACAAGCCTGGAACTTCGCTCAAAAAGACCGGAACATAATCGGCTTCGCCAGTTACCACGGCGCTGCGAATATTCGAGCCAATAAATAACGCGCGGGTATGAAAACTTTCGCGATATTTGGGATCGGTATAAGGCGCTGGCCCTTCGGTATGAATATGCACCAATTCGACGCTGCGTAATTCATCAGCGCGAGCAACTAAAGCCGCAATTAATTGTTGAGGTGCTGCGGCAACACTATGAATAAACACACGATCGTGTGATTTAATCGCTTGAACAGCTTCGTTCGCTGAAACGTAACGCATACTAAGCCCCCTAAATCGTTGGTTGGTGTAGCCTCGGCTACATCTCTATTGTGACCGATTTCTTGCCAGCACGAAGTGAAAAGAGCCATGAAATGGGTTAAGGTTTAGCAACATCAATGCACTAGAAATTGTGGCTGCATTTGACACAGACAACCGTTATAATACATCTGTTCGATTAAATTGGAGGATGCATGCATGGCCGTGTCAGAGCAGACGGTTGCCCGCGCCGCAAGCTTGCGCGATGAATTAAATGTATACAATCATCATTATTATACGCTTGATGCACCGCTTGTGAGCGATGCTCAATACGACAGTTTATTAAATGAATTGCGGGCAATTGAGGCCGAATATCCCGAATTACGCACCCCCGATTCACCAACCCAACGGGTTGGTAGTGCTCCATTGAGTAAATTTCCCAAAGTGCAACATCCCGTGCCAATGTTGAGCCTTGGCAATGCGTTTAATGCCGATGATTTGGCGGCGTGGCGACGACGTGCTGAGCAAATTATTGGTACGCAGCCAATGAGTTACACCGTTGAGCCAAAAATTGATGGCTTGGCCGTGGCATTAACCTATATTAATGGGGTGTTTAGTGTTGGTGCAACTCGTGGCAATGGCGAAATTGGTGAAGATATTACCGCCAACCTACGCACAATTCGCGATGTGCCCTTGCGCCTTCAGCCAATCGACGGCCAAGCCTTGCCCGATCGAATCGAAGTGCGCGGCGAGGTCTATTTGCCGATCGAATCGTTTAATCAATTAAATGAACGCCAAGCCCATGCTGGCGAAAAAGTCTTTGCCAACCCACGCAATGCTGCCGCTGGATCGTTGCGCCAGCTCGATTCAACGATTACTGCTGGCCGTCCGTTGCGCTTTTTTGCCTATGCTGTCGGCCCTTTTAGCGGTGTTGAACTCAATAGCCAAGCCCAAACCCTCGATACCCTGCGCAGTTATGGATTTAGCGTAAATCCCGATACCCGCCTGTTTGCTGATTTTGCGGCGGTGATTGAGTATTGCCACGAATGGATGAGCCGCCGTGAATCGCTGAGCTATGAAGTTGATGGTGTGGTGGTCAAAATTAATGATTTTGCGATGCAACGCGAATTAGGTGTGGTTGGTCGTGATCCACGCTGGGCGATTGCCTATAAATTTCCAGCTCGCGAAGAAACCACCACCTTGCTCAATATTGTGATCAACGTTGGCCGCACTGGTAAGTTGATTCCCAATGCTGTGCTCGAACCTGTCAGCTTGGGCGGCACGACCGTGCAACATGCCTCGTTGCACAATGCCGATTACATTATTAGCCGCGATATTCGCATCGGCGATCGGGTCGTGGTCAAACGGGCTGGCGATGTGATTCCCTATGTGATTGGGCCAATCGTCGAGGCCCGCACTGGTAACGAGCAAGCTTGGCCCGCGCCAACCCATTGCCCAACCTGTGGCCAGCCAGTCGAGCAAATTGCTGATGAAGTTGATATTTACTGCGTCAATAATACTTGTCCTGCGCGTTTGATTCGGTCAATCGAACACTGGGTCAGCCGTGGCGCGATGGATATTGTCGGCATGGGCGAGCGTCAAGCCAGCCAATTTGTCGAAATCGGCTTGATCACATCGATTCCTGATATTTATCGTTTGAGCGTTGATAGCTTTGTGGGGCGCGAAGGCTATGGCGAACGCCGCGTGGCTAATTTGCTGAATGCGATCGAAGAATCCAAGCAACGCCCGCTTGATCGGGTGATCACCGCTTTGGGAATTAACGGCGTTGGTACGGTGGCAGCGGCGGATTTAGCCCGTTATTTCCGTTCATTGCCAGCCTTAGCCCAAGCCACGATTGAGCAATTGACCGCGATTGATGGCATTGGTGGCAGCACCGCCCAAAGCGTGGTTGATTTCTTCGCTACGCCAGCTAACCAACAATTAATCGCCGAACTATTGGCTTTAGGCCTCAAAGCCGAGCCTGGCGAAGTCGCTGAATTGCAGAGTGACCGTTTGGCGGGCAAAAGCTTTGTGATTACTGGAACTTTGCCTGGTATTAGCCGCGAAGCCGCTCAAGCCTTGATCGAAGCGCATGGCGGCAAGGTTGGCGGTAGCGTCAGCAAGAAAACTGATTATTTGCTAGCAGGTGAGGCGGCTGGCTCGAAATTGGCCAAAGCCCAAAGTTTGGGTGTGAAAGTGCTGAGCATGGATGAATTGCATGCGCTGCTTGATGGGTAGTCGTTGATTTTTTGTTGATCCACGAAGAGCACGAAGCTACACGAAGGCTGAAATTGCGAGAGCTGAAACCGCGAAGAACGCGAAGAACGCGAAGGATGTTAGGCTACAGGCTATCGGAACAATTGTTGGCATTTCAACAAATCTCCGATAGCCTATAGCCCTACTTCGTGTCCTTTGTGGATAAAAAAGCTCGCCTCTGCGTTAAATTCTGAATCCAAATCCAGCGAAATATTCTAAGAGTCTAATCTGGTAAGTTTTGTAACCATAAATATTGCTGTCTAAAATCTTCAGGTGTTTCATATTGTAAGGAATATCCATCATCGAATACACTAAGAGGTAAGCGAGGAAGATTTTGCTTTTCACAGTTAGGATTATGAAAGACAAAAAATCGTAGAAAAAATTGATTATTACTTATCCATTCAATAAATGTCGAATTAGAGTTATCCATACATATCCAATCAAAAGTTGCTATAGCACTAATTTGAGGATTTTTACCAAAAACTCTGTTGATAATTTTTGCATAATATAAATGCTCTATCTTGATATCACCGTTTAATGAAATAGCAATGATTTTTGGTATTTGATTTAATTGCGAATTATTTGCATAAGTATCTAATTGTTTAATTCCCTTATTGATGCTGTCTGAAATTGCACGATTATTAAGTATTCCATATATAGGTATTTGTAAATATTGATCAAATCGCATTTCAATACCTGTTATTTGAAAAGAAATTTCGATTTTCCCTTCCATAAAATCATAAGAACATAAATATAAATTATTGCCATAAAAATCCCATTTATTATTAGTATGACTCCAATTTAATTGATCTTTTGGGTTGTTTTTGAGTAAATATATAATATCTTTCGTAATATCATATAAGAATTTTTTTAACATATTTTCTGATGGTATAAGCATAAGATGATTATGTATATATAATCTACAAGGTAATTTCGTATATGGCTTCTTTTGAAAGTAATCATATACTTTTTTGCAAAAATTATTTTCAAAATCCGACTGAGTATTCATTTCTCTTCGTGCCGATAAAATTGTTTTAAGTTCACATAATATTTTGTAATCATTATTTTCTACAAGAAAATCAGAAGTTAAATCAAATCCTTCTTCAATTTTATTAGCAATCCAACCTCTCTTTTTAAAATATTCCATAAATATGGTTTCATTACGTTTAGCTTCATTACTGGGTGGAACTTCATCATAATATAACATAGTTAGACCTCAATATATTTTAGACTAAATCAAACCTCTATATTGAATTCATCCAAGAAACTAGCTATAGGCTATTGGAATACCACAAAACATTCCAATAGCCTATAGCCTTACTGTTTCGTGCTCTTCGTGTCCTTCGTGGATCAAAACTCCCGATCAATCCTTATACGGATCGAACTCGTTTTCGCCAGCCATTGCCACACCCAGCGGCTGCAAGGTATGCACAATTTTGATTGTATTGGCGTGGTGGTTGAGCACCTCAGGCAAGCGTTTGTAGCAATGTGGCGATTCATCGGTGCCTGCGCCGCGCAATTCAACCCCTTGCTTTTGAATCCACTCATTCATCATTTCGCGCGAGATTTTGCCAGGTGCAATCACTTTACCAGTGCGATAATTGATTTTGCCCCGCGCGGCGGTGCGGCTCATCACCCGACCTGCGCCATGCACGGTTGAATGCAAGGCAGTTTGGGCTTCGGGCGAATCAACGCCTTCTAAAATAACCGAAATATCGCCCATTGAGCCGCCAACAAAGCCGCGCTGACCAGGAAAAGCTGGGGTTGCGCCTTTGCGCACGACCCACAAATCCACGCCGTTGTGAGTTTCGCGCCAAGCAAAATTATGGTGATTATGCACTTCTTCAAGGATAGTTGCGCCTAAAATGCGGGCAACCTCAGCACAAACCCAATCGCGGCCAGCGTAGGCATAGCGCCCAGCCAAGGCCATACAACTCAAATATTGCTCGCCCAAATCCGAGGCGGTTGGTAAGATCAACGGCGCAACATCCATGCCATCTTTGGCTCCGCCCGCCTCTAAAAAGTAGGTCGCGGTTTTGTGGCCCAAACCACGTGAGCCAAAGTGCACGCCAATCCACGTCCGATCACGCTCATCGGCGAATAAATCGACATAATGATTGCCTGAGCCAATTGTGCCAAGCTGATTGCGGGCAGTTTGTTTCAAGTCTTTGACCGCTGGAATTTGCCACGCTGGGTCATCAAACAAGTCGTGATCAACGCTTTGGCGGTTGTTCAGGCCAACACCAAACGACAACGAACGCCAGATGTCGTCCATAATCGGTTTGATTTTAGCGCGAACTTCGCTGGCTGGCAGATCGAGCAAGACGGCTTTGTTGCCGCAAGCGATATCGTAGCCAACGCCCGAAGGGCTAATTGCATCACGATAAGCGACTACGCCGCCAATTGGCACCGCATAGCCCTTGTGATGATCAGCCATCAACGCCACAGCATCGGCCTCAAGTGCACAGGTTTTAATCTGGCTCAAAGCTCCTTGATCGATTGGATCGCCCCAGATTGGAATATTCTCAACGTACTGCACGAATCTGCTCTCCTATCGCTTAAAACAAAATTGGGTTCTGATTCGATTTCATGCCCTCACCCCCTAGCCCCCTCTCCCGCAGTGCGAGGCGAGGGGGAATCCCACCAGCATGAATATTGGAACTCCCCTCGCCCGCCGCAGTGGGAGAGGGGTCGGGGGGGAGGGACATTAATGTTTGTCACTTTAATAACATATGCCGCTTAAAACAAAATTGGGCTATAGCATAGCATAGCCCAGTTCAAAAGTCGCTCGTTCGTTGGGATGATTATTTTAGGCGGCAACGATAAAGCGCAATTCTGTTTGCCATGGATCGTGCACAACCAGCCCATCGGCTTGCTCTTGAACCGCAACCTCAGCCACTTGCAAGCGTTGACGCACGATTTCGAGGGCGGCTTGGTTTGGCATAATAATTTCAAAATAGCCTAAACCAGCAGCATCGTTGGGTTGTTGTGGCCCATTTTGGCTTTGCCACACATTCAAGCCTAGGTGGTGATGATAGCCACCTGCGCTGACAAATAATGCGCCTGGATAATGCGCCACAATATCAAAGCCCAAGACCCCGTGATAAAACTCTTCGGCTTGGCGTAAATTACCCACTTGTAAATGCATATGACCAATCTTTGTGCCATCAGGAATGCCTACCCAAGCGGGTGCAGTCGGAGTTATTTCGGCCAAAACTCCATACAGATCAAGCGATTCGGTGACCATATGCACTTCGCCATTGGCTCCCCAACGCCACTCGTTGCGCGGTCGATCACGGTAAATTTCCAAGCCATTGCCATCGGGATCATCGAGATACAAAGCTTCGCTGACCGCATGATCCGAAGCGCCAAAGCGGTAGCGCACCGCCAACAACCGCTGCAACACATAGGCCAAATCGAGGCGTGTTGGCAAGAGAATTGCGGCGTGGTACAAGCCAGTGGTGTGGCTGGGGTGGCGCTTCAAGCCAGCTTCAACATCCAAGCGCAGCACAACATGGTTGGGCGACCCCAACAAAATCGTTGAGTCAGTTTGTTCTAAAACCTGAAAACCAAGTAAATCGCGGTAAAACACTAATGAGCGGCCAGCATCAGCGACACGCAGGGTAGTTACGCCGAGCGTCGTAGCGGCATCGATAGATTGTGGCGTAATCGTGCGAAATGTAGCCATAAAAATCAAGTCCTTTCGAGCAATCAGTACAGCGTTGTTACTGTCAAGCTGTAACCATTCTACGCCCGATTTGTCCTTAATGTTGTCCCCCGGTTTATCCTTGTTCGCGTCACAATTCGGCTTTATGCGCTTGATTTGGCTCGATCGGCTGAATTAGCACCAAGCCCTGTTCATCAATGTTAACCATGATTGGGAGTTGGGGTGGTGGTGTAGCCTGCCATTGAAGGTAGCGCCCGAGCAGCCAAAATGTTGCTGCTCCAACAATTAATGCCAAAACAAGCATGCCGCCGCCTAAAAAATAATTGAAACAGAACCAAAGCATGGTCACGCGCACGACCCCAAGCGCAAAGCAGAGCCAAGCCGTTCGTGCAACCATCTTTTGGCGAGCAAACATCCAACCAAATGGCGCATAAACCAGCAAGAGTTGCATTGGCCAGTGATAGGCGAAAACAATCGAGCCTGCCGCAAAATCGCTGCCAACTAAACTCAAAAGATAGCCATAATCCCACCAGCGAATGCAAGGAATCAGGTAGAGCAAGCTAACAAATGGCTCGATCAGGTTGAGTAATACGGGGCGCAACGTTCGGCGCAAATCAGGGCGTTGGCGATACAGCCCAAGCGCTTGCTTCAATAGTAGGCCAGCATAGCCAGTCAGTCCAAAAATTCCTGCAAACAAAGCGATTAAGCCTAGATAATGCATCGTCATTACATAACCTATAAATTAATTCTCCTCATTATTGATCAGTCTTTATTAATTACGTAGAGTAAACAGATTTAAGGCATATTGGTCGAGATGTGGGTTGTTTCTGGCTTGGCTGGCTCAATCGCAAGTTGTTGGTTATGCAGTGTGACGACTGGTATTGGTGCTTGCAGAATGGTTTTGGCATACTGATAGATTTTGTAATAGCTATAGATACTGAGACCCACCGCGAGTGGTACGAGGTAAGGGATTGTAAACAGTAGTAGCAATACTGTAATAACGCTAATCATACGTAAAAACCCATAAATGAAGCTGACTTGGGCGCTTTGACGGGTTATTGGATTACCGTTCAATAATCCAACTGCTGGAATAACTACCAAACATCCAAGCATTGGCCAATAAAACTCTAAATAATAGGATACAAACTCTCCAAAAATTGAAGAAAATACCTTATCTTGGTCTAACAAGATGGAGAGCATATCGTCGGATGCATGGGAAGAATATGTTCTAAATAGGATGAGTCCTATAATCCAGCCTGTCGAAATAATTGGCTCAAGCAGATTGATGATGATTAAACGCCAGGCTGCCTTGGCATGGTTTTTTGGCATAGCTACTATCCGCCCAACTAAAAATAATACCCAAATATAGATTGGGACGATCACTATTCCAACACTGATTAATCCAAAAATAACGATAGCCTCTATGCTGATACCGACCGATAGCATTATCATAGCCATATCTCCCTAACTAAAAGCTTAATTTCATGATGACACGGCTAAATGGCTTAACAATGGCGGTTGATCGGGAAAATTGTTCTTCAAATGGATGTAAACTGGATTTAGCACAATAAAAAACCACCCCTGCAAACAGGAGTGGTTGGGTTTGGTGGGTGGTATTAAACTCGAATTCATAACTTCGTTGCTGTGAACGCTATGTTCTATCCCCCAATGTCTAGCGTTCGGCGTAAATTAATGCTCAAGTAGGTTGCTCAACAGTAGGCCAGTATAACCAGTTAGCCCAAAAATCCCTGTAAACAAAGCGATTAGGCCTAGGTAGCGCATCGAATTTACTCAATCGATGGCACAATAGCTTGAATCGCAAGGCCATGTTGATCGAACACAACTGCCAGTGACGATTGAGCCATTAACGATTTGTAATAGCTATTAATCAACCGAAACGACCAAATGCTCAAACCAATCGCAATCAAAATCATCGCGCCAACCATAATAAGATTGAAGCACAACCAGACCATTGCTAAGCGCATTGCTCCCGTCCAGAGGCTGCGGATAGCGGTTGCCCGAACTTGCGAGTGAGGGATAAATAATAAAGCCAAGACTGGAATTCCAATCAGCAGTAGTGCCATTGGCCAATAGTAAACAAAAAAGCTTGAAGCTGCCGCCCAAGGCTGCTCAACTGAACCAATCAGCGACTCAAAATCAAAGTATATTAATTGAATCAGCAGCCAAATTCCCATAATAAATGGTTCGGCTAAATTAACCAGCAGTAGCCAAGCTGAAGTTCGTAGATCTGAGCGCTGTTGCGCTAATTGCACCACCCGATTAAAAATGATGCCAACATGAATATAGAAACCCAAAACACATAAACCCAGCACAAGTAAAATCATACTGCCCATCGCCTACTCCTTATGATCATTGCAAACTCTAATCTTGCTCGTTGCTGCAATCATCCTAGCAGGCTAGGTTATGTTAAATCAATACCCCTTATGGTCTAATTGGGGTATCAATCTGCATTTAATTGCTTGGCCATGGCACAGCAAAAAACCACCCCTGCAAACAGGAGTGGTTGGGTTTGGTGGGCGGTACTGGACTCGAACCAGTGACCTCGTCGGTGTGAACGACGCGCTCTAACCAACTGAGCTAACAGCCCATTGCCTTCAAGGCACTGCCGAGTATAGCATAGGCCTAGGCTTTGCGCAAATTGTGGCGTTGGGAGTTGGTTGTTGGGGAACGGGGATCGGGCGTTTTGATCCACGAAGAACATGAAGCGCACGAAGGAAGTAAGGGATCAGGATTCAGGGACGAGGGGTCAGCTTTGCATTACCTCGCCTAACCATAAATCCTGACCCCTGATCCCTAAATCCTAGTCCCTATCACCCTCTGCGCCTCTGCGTTAAATTCCGATCCCGATGTTACCTTCTGATTTTTGACTTCTGACTTTATGCTCTATGTTCTATGTTCTTCCTCGTGGTCTGCAATTTGCTCAAACAAACTTAGCGATCTTTGTTTATCAGAAGGAAGTATGGCGATGTTGAAACCAATTTTTGGGATAGTGCGGGTGCTGATTGCTGCGCAAGTTGGCTCGTATCTTGGCGATACGCCCAAGCATGGCGCTGGTACGCCCAAGGGGTTGGCGCTAGGCCCAGTTAACGTGACGCTCTCGAATGTGGCTCCAGCAGCGGTTGTAGGTGTACTGTGTGGCAATTCGATGATTTATTCGTTGCTGACAAGTTATGCCTTGAGCAGCATTATTGGCGATAAATTTGAGGAAAAGGTTTTGCAGCAAATTGGGCAATAAACAATGCGCCCAAGCATTGCAACTTGGGCGCTGGCTTGATTACTTACTTTGTGGTGCTTCGACAGCCAAGACATAGCCAGTCCCACGCACAGTCAAAATATAGCGTGGATTTGATGGATCTGGCTCAATCTTTTGGCGTAAGTGGTAGATATGTGGCTTAAGCAATTCGGCGGCTTCGCTGCTTTCGGCCTCATAGCCTTGAGCACAACGCAACAAATTGGCGTAGCTCATGACTAAGCCTGCTTGCTGAGCCAAACAGCTTAACAAACGAAATTCAGTTGGCGTAAGATTCAGGGTTTGGTCGCCAAGCCGCGCCATTTGTCGCCATAAGCCAATTTCTAGCTCACCGACCCGAATCCATTGATCGCCTGCTGGTTGCTGGGTTGGGGTTTCGTTTGGCTCTTGTTGTTTGCCGCCAAGCTCACCGACAACAGTTTGAAGCGTCGTCATCAGGCTCTTTTTATGTCGCTGTTCGGCCTGAGCTTCAAGTGCACTTTTGACCCGCGCTAGCACATCTTGCGGGCTAGAAGTTTTGAGCATATAGTCGAACACACCCAAGTGAATGCCTTCGATGGCACTATCGAGCGACCCATGGCCAGTCAAAATCAAAATTGCTGCATCAGCATAGCGTTCGCGCACCCGCTGGGCAACCGTAATCCCATCTACGCCAGGCAAGCGTAAATCCAAAAGAAACAAATCGAAAGGCCGTTGGGCAATCCGGTCGAGCGCTTCCTCGCCACTATCGGCAGTTTGCACATCGTAGCCACGTCGCCGCAGCAAATCGCCAAGGGTGGCGCGAATGGGGAATTCATCATCAACTAATAAAATCGAAGCTTGACTCATCGAAGGATACTCCTAGTTAGGTTGGTAGGGTAGCACAACACGGAAGGTTGAGCCAACCCCAACGGTGCTGTCAACCTCGATTTGGCCACCATGCTGGGTTACAATATGAGCACTAATCGGCAAACCAAGACCGGTTCCATTGGGTTTGTTGGTAAAAAATGGCTCAAACAGGTGTGCCCGAATATCATCAGGAATACCTGTTCCCGTATCGCAAATTTCTATTGTAACAAAGCTTGTGGCAGCCTCGGTTGTGACGGTTAATGTACCACCGTTGGTCATTGCATCCAAAGCATTCAAAACCAAGTTTAAAAATACTTGGCGTAGTTGGTCAGCATTGCAAACCACCGCTGGCAAATGGGTATCAGGCGTAAAGGTGATCATGGTGTTGTTATGGCGGGCGTGCAAGCCAGCCAGCGCCAAGGTTTCTTCAATTACGGCGTTGAGATCGGTGGGAGCCATCTCGCCGCGCATCGGGCGATAAAAATCACGCATGCGTTCGATAATTCCGGCGATGCGGGTTAATTGATCACGCGCTAATTGCATCACAGTTGATTCACGCACTTCTTCGGGCAAATCTTCTTCGAGCAAGAGCAAGGCGTTACGGGCCGCATACAGCGGATTGTTAATTTCGTGGGCAATCGAGGCTGAAAGCTGGCCAACTGCTGCCAAGCGTGCGCCTTGCAACAAGGCGGCTTCGGCGGCACTGACCCGTTGAGTTAAGCGATGTTCATGCTCTTTGGCCAGTTTCTTTTGCTCGGTAACATCGCGTACTACGGCAATAATTAACAATTGATCGGCGGTTTTCAATGGGCTAAGGCTAATTTCGGTGTAAAACTCAGTGCCATCACTGCGCCGCGCCAACAAATCTGAGCCAATACCCATTGGGCGGGTACGGGGTTCGCGGGTGTAATTGCTGCGATAGGCCACATGCACGCCGCGCACGCGCTCGGGAATCAACAATTCAATTGGTTGGTCAACCATCGATTCACGATCATAGCCAAAAATAGCCTCGGCTTGGGCATTGACCACACTAATAATGCCGTGGGCATTGACAATCACTACACCATCAGGAGCCGCCTCTAACAAGCTTTGAAAAAGTGGCTCGGCTGGTTGGGTCGCCAATTGATGCCGTAATAACTCAACTTCACGTTTAAGGCTGGCGTTTTCTGTTTCAAGCTGTTCACGACTCAGCATACCAAAAACTCCCTTGAATGATTGGCAATCATAGCATATTTGAAGGCGAGAGGTCAGAGGTTAGGGTTGATCCACGAAGGACACGAAGTGCACGAAGGTTAATTTTTTAGCCACAGATTACCCAGATTGTTTGATTCTTCTGTTCTACCCATCCACTTTCTATTTTGCCACTGCCTTTCCTGATCCCTGATCCCCGGCCCCTCCATCTCTCTGCGCCTCTGTGTTAAAAGCTGATCTCCAACCCCTGACAATCAATCAAAAATCCTATTGCTCTATGTTCTATGCTCTATGCTCTATGCTCTATGTTCTATGCTCTTGTCATGGCCTGAATTATGCTAAACTAGCAGGCTCGCTCATATGTGTCTGAGAAGCCAAAAGCGCCTATGTTATAATGCAGTACATTCATATGCCGAGGAGGATGTGTGAGCCGCTTCAGCGATGTCACCAACATTTGGTCAACCATAAAAGAAATTGATGTGCGCGATATTCGCGATCAGGCTGATTTGCCGTGCCGGATTGCGTTACTTGGCCATGCAACGTTCGGGCGAGATTTGATTATGCGGTTGTTGACGCTTGGCGCTCAACGCTTTCCAGCCCGTACTCCGCAAGTCAGCATCGTCGATTTACCCTTGGGCCGCGAACAGGCCGCCGATCTCAACCGTGTCGATTTGATTGTACTCACGCTCGATGCTAACCAAGCCTTGAGCTACGACGAATTTCTAGCCTACGAAAAATTGGCGATTTTGCCAGTGCCACTGTTGATCGCCGTTTGGGGTACGAATCTCCCCAAAAGCTCCGAAAGCACCCACCAAGCCGATCTGCAAGCCTCGCCAGCAGTATTGCTCGACCCACAAGCCGAGCCGGCAACTCAGCGCAAAATGCTGGCCAAAGCAGTGCTCGAACTCGTACCAGAAGCTTTGCATATTGCGGCTGCTCGGCGCTACCCTGGTTTGCGCAGCGAAGTTACCAATAATTTGATTGGCAGCGTTTCGCTGAGTAATGCGACCTTTGCCTTTACTTCGGGCATCCCCGAGATGATTCCCGTTTTGAATTTGCCATTAAATGCTGCCGATATGCTGGTACTGACTAAGAATCAGGCGCTATTGGCCTATCGGGTGGCCTTGGCCATGGGTGCTGAAGGCGACTTTAGCGCCATGATTCGCGAATTGCTGCCCGTGGTTGGCGGTGGTTTCCTCTGGCGACAACTGGCCCGGCAACTGGTCGGCCTAATTCCAGGCATTGGCTTATTGCCAAAAGTTGCAGTGGCATATGCTGGCACGTTTGTGACTGGAATTGCGGCGTGGCGCTGGTATGAACGTGGCGAGTTGGTGAGCAAAGCCGAATTACAAAGCTTGGTCAAAGCAGCCTTAGAAGAAGGCCGACAACGGGCCAAGGCGCTGATTGGTAATCGTAAAGCTACTGACGATACTGCCACTGCATCAGCCAAACCCAGTTTGCGCCAACGGATCGGCGCAGTGCTGAACCCCAAAAACTGGTTCAAGGCACTACGTGCCCGCTTGAGCCGTAAACCTAAATCAATGCAAAAACCAACCGAGCCAACCGATCATTCCAACTCTGCTGCTTAACCATTGAGGATTATTATTCGTGGAAACCTTTGTGATTGAGGGCGGTCATCGCCTGAACGGGACGATTACGCCTGCCGGAAACAAAAATGCTGCCTTGCCATTGTTAGCGGCCTGTTTGCTCAGCGACCAACCAATTATTCTGCGTAATATGCCCGATATTGCTGATGTGCGCGTCAAGGTACAGTTATTGCAGTCATTGGGCATCGAATGTAGCTGGCTCGAAGAGAATGTACTGCGGGTTCACGCCGCCACCATCAATACCTCGGAGCCGGATACTGCGCTTGCGCGGCGAATTCGGACCTCGATTTTGCTGGCGGGGCCGTTGTTGGTGCGAACTGGTCGGGCAGTTTTAGCGCGACCAGGTGGCGATTCGATTGGCCATCGGCGTTTGGATACGCACTTTTTGGCGCTCACTGCCTTGGGTGCTGAAGTTGAAGTAACCAAACAAGCCTATGAACTCAAAGCCGATGGTTTGGTTGGCACGGATATTTTCCTTGATGAAATGAGCGTAACTGGCACTGAACAGGCGATCATGGCGGCTGTGTTGGCTACTGGCACGACCACAATTGTCAACGCCGCTTCTGAGCCACATGTGCAAGATCTGTGTCGTTGTTTGTTTGCCATGGGCGCTAAAATTACGGGCATCGGCACAAATAGCTTGCAAATTCAAGGGGTTTCGCGGCTGAATGGTACTGAATATACCCTCGGCCCCGATTTTATGGAGGTTGGTTCGTTTATCGGCTTGGCGGCAGTAACGGGCAGTAACATTCGCATCGCCAACGCACGCCCCGAAGAACACCGCATGACGCGAATTATGTTTGGGCGCTTGGGTGTAACATGGCAAGATGAAGGCCCGGATATTGTGATTCCTGCTGAGCAAGAGCTACGGGTGCGTGACGATTTGCACGGGGTTGTGCCCAAAATCGACGATATGCCATGGCCTGGCTTCCCACCTGACTTGATGAGCATTGCTTTGGTGATTGCGACTCAAGCTCAAGGCACGGTGTTGATCCACGAAAAGATGTTTGATGGACGCTTATTCTTTGTTGATAAATTGCTAAGCATGGGCGCACGGGTGATTTTGTGCGATCCGCATCGGGCGGTGGTGGTTGGCCCAGCCAAACTCTATGGCGAACGCCTGACCAGCCCTGATATTCGCGCTGGCATGGCCTTGGTAATTGCTGCCTTGTGTGCCAAAGGCACGAGTGTTATTTCGAATATTGCCCAAATTGATCGGGGCTACCAACGGATTGAACAGCGGCTGGCTGCGCTTGGAGCGCGGATCGAACGCCGTCCTGCTGAATAATGGCCTGTAAGGAGGGTCGGTGTGACCAAAGCTACCGAACAACGACATATCTTAATTGCTGATGACGATCCAGGGATTCGTGGTCTGTTATGCGAGGTCTTTGATGAAGAGGGCTATCTGACCGAGCCTGCTGAGCATGGCGGCGAAGTTTTAGCCAAAATGACCAAGAAACATCCCTATGATCTGTTGATTATGGATGTGCGCATGCCTGGCCAAGATGGCTTGACTATCCTTGAGCAATTGCGCAAAAATGGCATCACCACCCCAGTAATTATGATGACCGCTCATGGCACTTCATCAACCGCGATTCGAGCGATTCAAATTGGTGCCTACGATTACGTCATCAAGCCGTTTGATGTTGAAGAAGTAACTTTGGTTGTCAAACGCTTGTTCGATCATCAGCAATTGGCTTCGAAAGTGCGCGAACTCGAAGCCAAAAGTTTTGATCCCCGCGATAAGATGATTGGCAATAGCCCAGCCATGCAGGAGATCTACAAGCAAATTGGGCGTGTTGCTCACACCGACGCAACCGTTTTGATTACGGGCGAAACTGGCACAGGCAAGGAAGTTTTGGCCAACCTGATTCACGTGAATTCAGCGCGACGCAACGGCCCAATGGTCAAAGTCAATTGTGCCGCTTTGCCTGAATCGTTGCTCGAAAGCGAATTGTTTGGCCATGAAAAAGGCGCGTTTACTGGGGCAGTCGCTCAGCGCAAGGGTCGCTTTGAATTAGCCCACAAAGGCTCAATCTTCCTTGATGAAATTGGCGAAATGACCCTTGCTACCCAGAAAAAGCTGCTGCGCATTTTGCAAGAGCGCGAGTTCGAGCGAGTTGGCGGCACAACCACCGTGCGGGTTGATGTGCGGGTGATCGCGGCCACCAATCGTGATCTTGAAGCCGACGTGCGGGCTGGCACGTTCCGCGAAGATTTGTACTATCGTTTGAATGTGATCACGTTGCATTTGCCAGCCTTACGCCAACGGATTGGCGATATTCCCTTGTTGGCTGAATTTTTCTTGGATAAATATCGTTATGCGCCCTCATCGCCACCAGCTCGCATCTCCGAAGATGCCATGGAGCGCCTGAATAATTACGATTGGCCAGGCAATGTGCGCCAACTTGAGCATGAGATCGAGCGAGCGGTGATTTTGGCTCGTGGCAGTGTAATTACTAGTGAGCATATGTCGTTGGTTCCATCGTCACGCTCGGCTTTACAAGTTGATATTGCTGCTCGTTTGCGCGAAAAATCGACGCTTGATGAGTTGCTGGCCGATGTTGAACGTTTGGCCTTGCAAGAAGCACTGGTTCAGCACGACGATGATATTAAGGTTGCCGCTCGTAGCCTTGGCCTGAGCGAAGCCGATTTCCAAAAACGCCAGAAAAAGTATAGTTCGTAGGGGTTAGGGATCAGGGGTCAGGGGATAGATCTGCTATTACTCGCTGGTTTTAACGCAGAGGCGCAGAGAAAGATGAGGGATCAGAGGTCAGGGGCCAGAGATCAGGACGTTGGCATAAGTAGTCTTCGCGATCTTCGTGTTCTTCGTGGTTAAAATAACTTCTGACCTCTGACTGCTAGTCCCTGACCTCTGTATCCTAGTCCCTGACCCCTAGTTTTACTCGCCCTTGAATTCGGCGGCGCGGCGGGCGATTGCTGCTTGGACACCTTCGCTAAAATCGGTGGTGCGAATCAATTGGCTTTGGGCCCAGCCTTCGAGTAACAAGCCCCGATCAATATCAAACATGCCATCGATCACCCGCTTGGCCATACCAACAGCCAATGGCGCTGCCGAAATTAACTCATCAGCAAACGCTTGCACCACAGCATTTAACTCATCAGCATCAGCTAATTGATTGACAATGCCCCAGCGCTCAGCATCAGTGGCGCTGAACATTCGCCCGGTCATAATCAATTCTTTGGCGCGGCCAACTCCAACCAAGCGGGTTAAGCGAGTTGTGCCACCAACGTCAGGTACGATCCCCAAGCGGGTTTCAGGCAAGGCCAATTTCGTACCTTGGGCAGCAATCCGAAAATCACAAGCTAAGGCAATTTCCAAGCCCAAGCCAAGGCACATGCCATGCAAGGCAGCGATGGTGGGAATTTCCAAGCGTTCGAGGCGAGTGGTCAAAGCTTGCCAATCGTCGGTGATCGTGCGCATTTGGCGTAACCAGTGCTCACCATAGCGATTGGGCAAATCCATCAAATCGCCAAGATCGATGCCTGCCGAAAAGACCGAGCCATATCCGCTCAACACAACCACCCGCACGCCCGAAGCACTGGCGGCCTGATCGATCGCCGCGCGTAAATCCTTGCCAACTTGCCAACTAATAGCGTTGCGCTTTTCAGGTCGATTGAGGGTAATGCGAAAAATCGCGCCAGTTTGTTCAGTTGTGACTAAACCACTCACAGCATGCTCCTTTGCACAAAAAAAGACGCTGCATCGTTGATGCAACGTCGATTGTACCGCTTATGCTTCGGCTGTGGCGTGGCGATTGCCGCCGTAAAAGGCAATTTTATCCTTAATATGTTCGTAATTGGGCTTGACGATGGTATAAACCCAGCCGATATCCGCCACCACGCCTGCATCAGTCACTAAATCAATCCAGAAGCAGGTGCCTTTATGGGGGCAAACATAGGTGCGTTCAGTCACCCGTAAATTGTGCATATTGACTGCTGCTTGGTCAAAATACCAATTGCCTTCGAGCCTAAAAACCGACTGAGTTTCAACCCCTTTGGCCAAGGTCGCATTATCATGTTTCGCTTTAATGCTAATTTCCCGTAACATGGATCGCCCTCCGTTGATAACAGAAAAATCGTACCACGAAAAAGCCCCTAAATCAGGCCCAAGATCGAGCGCAAGGCGAAATCGTGGTATGATTTTGGCAGCTACGACGCGCCATGCATTTCCGGCGCGTTAATCATCTTTAGTTCAAACCAATCTAGGATTAGCAATTATGGCAAAGATTATGGTCGCCATGAGTGGCGGCGTGGATAGCTCGCTCACCGCAGTTTTGCTCAAAGAACAAGGTCACGATGTGACTGGCGTGACCATGCACCTGTGGGAAGGCGATGATAATGGAATCATGGAAAGTCAATGTTGCTCAGTCGAAATGACTGCTGGAGCGCGGCGCGTCTGTGCCCAATACGACATTCCCTACTATGTATTCAATTATCAAAAAGATTTTCGCAAGCATGTGATCGATTATTTCTTGCGTGAATATTCGAGCGGAGCCACCCCCAACCCGTGCTTGGCCTGCAACCGTGATCTTAAATTTCGGGTGCTGCTCGAACGGGCTGAACTTTTGGGCTTTGATGGCTTAGCTACGGGCCATTTTGTGCAGATTACAGGTGGCGGCGAACAGCCTTACGATCTGCGGCGCGGAATTGATATCAACAAAGATCAATCGTATGTGTTGTATATGCTGAGCCAACGTGAATTGAGCCGTTTACACTTTCCATTGGGTGGTTTTACCAAGCCCCAAGTACGCCAAATGGCCCGTGAACGCGGCTTAGTGACCGCCGACAAGCCCGAAAGCATGGATATTTGTTTCATACCCGATAACAACTATCGACGCTTTTTGAACGAAGAACGACCTGAAATTATGCAACCAGGCCCAATTGTCAATCGCCATGGCACAGTGCTTGGTCAACATAAAGGCTTGCCGCAATACACGATTGGTCAGCGCAAAGGCTTGGGAATTGCCGCAGGCTCGCCATTATTCGTGATTGAAATCGACACGGTACGTAATTTGCTGATTGTCGGTGACGCAGACGAACTTGAACGCCGCGATTTTGTGATCGACGATGTGCGCAGCGTCTATGGTCAGATCGAAGCCGGAACCTATGCGGTGCAAATCCGCGCTCATGGCGAAGCCGTGCCAGCTACCATCACCTCCCGCGAGGATGGCACGCTGCACATTCGCTATGACCAACCACAACGTTCGGTGACTCCAGGCCAAGCTGCCGTGCTCTATCGTGATGATCGAGTCTTTGGTGGCGGTCGGATCAGTACGGAGCGCTATTCGTGAGCGAGCTAGAGCCAGCAGCATTAATTATTGCGCTGCTTGCCAGCGTTTACGGAGCCTTGGCGCATCTCTTTTGGGGCCAGCGTTGGCGACATTTGCCACTTTTTCTAGGCACAGCGCTGATTGGCTGCCTGATGAGCTATGCCTTTAATTTGCATTTTATTGGGGCTGGGCCAGTTCCAGCAGGCGTACCATTGGTTGAATCGACGATCGCCGCATGGATTATGTTAATCCTAGCAACCCGACTGCGCGTTTAACCCCTAGGAATGCAAAAAAGGCGACAATATTCCTGTGGTGAAAGTGTGGCATATTTCTAGGCAATATGCTATAATCGCCGCGATCAAATCCCTCTTTGTAAAGCATTAAATGTACCTTTCGACGTTTTGATTGGTCGTGTCGGTACGCTGGAGGATTGCTTGAAGAAGTTTGCCATCATCGGGGGCATCGTCCTCCTTGTTCTTGGGATTGGTCTCCCGATTTTGTTGATATCGATGGGCTGGCTGAACGAAGCCCGTGATCTTGCGATTATCCTCTTGGCAATTTTCCAACTCTTCTCTGTCACCTTAATGATTATTTTGGTGGGCGTGTTGGTGGTGATGGTCAACGAGTTACGCAACTTGGCCAAGGAAAAAATCTCGCCCAAGGTCGAAGATGTGCTGGAACGGGTCAAAGACATTACCGAAAACGCCAAATCGACGACCACAACTGCCAAGCAAACTGCCTCGTATGTGGCTGAAGGCGTAGTTTCGCCAGTGATCAAGGCTGCGAGCTTGTTGGCAGGAGTCAAAGCCGGAGCTAAGTCGTTGGCGCGACGGCAAGCGCGTGGCACATTGCCCAACGATCATAACCAAAATAACTAGGCTGCCCTCTTGTCAAACGACAAGGGCTAGTGGTACGATACACAGACCAACCCATCCTCCTATGTGGTGAACGCTATGGCTGAACGGTTTCCGTATGGTGGACAAGCGGTAATGGAAGGCGTGATGATGCGCGGTTTGCACCGGGCTAGTGTCGCTGTCCGTTCACCTTCCGGCCAGATCGTCATCCGCGACCGTGAACTAAACTTAGAGCGGCGGGTTTTTTGGAGTCGGCTACCACTGCTGCGAGGCATTCAGCTTTTGGGTGATGCCTTAGTGATTGGGATGTGGGCCTTGATGTTCTCGGCGAGTGTAACCGACGATCAAGCCGAGCAACCCTTGAGCAAAGGGCAAACAGCACTGCTGGTAACTACCTCGGTCGGCATATCGATCGCCTTATTTTTTGTTTTGCCTTTGCTAGTGGCTTCGGGAATTGCCAGTTGGGCCAATCTCGGCATCTACAGTCGCGAAACGATTGAAGGCATCACCCGCTTAGTGATTTTTGTTGGCTACTTGGTACTTGTCGGGCGAACCGCCGAAATCCGCCGAGTTTTCGGGTATCATGGGGCTGAGCACAAAGCCGTTTCGGCCTACGAAGCTGGTTGTCCATTGACCGTTGAGCATGTTCGACCGTTCACAACCATCCACCCGCGCTGTGGCACAACCTTATTACTGATTGTGGTGGTGCTCAGCATTCCTGTATTTGCATTGCTTGGCACGTTTCCCTTTTGGCTACGTTTGCTAAGTCGAATCATCCTAGTGCCGTTTGTGGCGGCGCTTGCCTACGAGCTTATGCGGCTAACCGCAAGCAAGGCAACCAACCCGATTGTGCGTGGTTTGATGACACCAGCATTGGCGCTGCAACGCTTGACCACCCGCGAACCCGACGATGCCATGCTTGAGGTAGCAATCGCTGCACTGGCGCGGGTCTTGGCCGCCGATGGTCAAACGGTTGAAAGTCAGCCAATCGCGGTCGATATTCGGCCTGCACTTACGTCCTAACATCGTACATCCAGAGTGAGGGCATCTGTATGGCTCTTGTTGGTAATTTGCGCGACTTTGCACTCGCTGATTTTCTTTATCTGATCGATCGCGGGTACAAAACTGGCAGTTTACAACTGAACCGTCAAAGTGCCGCAGCAACGCTCTACTTTGAAAAGGGAAAACTGCTCTACGCCGCGCAAACGCAAGAACGCGAAACGCTCGGCGAAATGTTGCAGCGCACGGGGAAACTCACGCCGCAACAAGCGCAGCAGGCGGTGCAACTGCAGCAAACTGATGGCAATCAATCGCTTGGAACGGTGCTGATCGACAGCGATATTCTTACGCGCGAAGATCTGCAACGCCATATCCAAACCCACATAGAAGAGACGGTGTACAGTCTGTTTGGCTGGCCCGATGGTGAGTTTTGCTTCAATGCCGGGGTGAAACTCGACCGTGATGATGTCCAATCGCTGGTACCGCTTGGGGTGGAAAACCTCATTATGGAGGGTGTACGCCGCGTCGATGAATGGGGCCGCATCAAGGATCATATTCCCAATACCGATATGATCGCTCGCTTTGTCGATCAGCCACTCGAAAAGGCTAAAAGCATCAACTTAACGCCCGATGAATGGCGAATTTTTGCCCGCATCAACGGCAAAGATTCGATCAAAGAAGTGATTAGTCGGACTGGCTTGAGTGAATTTGATGTGAGCCGCATTGTATACGGCTTCATTTCGGCAGGCTTGGTTGAGGTAACCCGACCTCGCCCTCCTGTCCCAGCGACGGGACGCGCTGGTGCTGGTGCCGCTGCAGGAGCACCAAAACGCAGCCTCGTCTCACGGATCATCAATCGTATTAGGGGAATGTAGAAAGGCGGCGCTGCGCTGGAACACTCCCACACTCCCACCGGCAACCTAGCTCCGTCTTAGGAGGACGTATGCAGACTGTCAAAATGGTTATCAGTGGCGCGGTTAACGCTGGTAAAACACAGTTCATTCGTGCCATTAGTGAAATCGAGGTGGTTTCGACCGAACGGAAGGCCTCCGACGATACCAAGTTACTCAAAGGCGAAACCACCGTTGCAATGGACTTTGGCCGCATTACCATCAGTGATGATTTGGTGTTGCACTTGTTTGGCACACCCGGCCAAAAACGCTTCGACTTTATGTGGGAAATCTTGTCCGAGGGGATGCTCGGCTTGATTGTGTTGGTCGATAGCACCCGGCCTGAAACGTTCCGTGAAACAAATCGGATTATCGATTTCTTCACTTCGCAACGTGATGCGCCGTATGTCGTCGCTGCCAATAAGCAAGACCACGAGAACGCTTGGGCACCTGATGAGTTGCGGCTCGCCTTGCGGTTGCCAGCCCATGTTAAAATTGTTCCCTGTGTGGCAACCCAAAAGGATTCGGTTAAAAATGTGCTGCTAGAATTGCTCTACGTTATTATGCAGCGCTCAACCGACTAAAGGCGATTCCTTCACGCTTCATTGCTCTTTTTCGCCATGCCGTACTCTGCCTCAGAGTGCGGCTTTTCGCCATTCTAGAGAGAGGTTTCGATGCAGCTTAATTTGCCAATTCTCGACCAATTGCAGGGTCGTCGTTCTATCCTGATCGCAGGCATGGGCGGCGGTTTTGATATTTTTTGTGGTTTGCCGATTTTTTTGCAATTACGCCAACAGGGCTTTAATGTGCACTTGGCCAATTTCAGTTTTAGCGATCTTGAGGCTGCCAGCAATCTGCATTATCTTGGCGATACCGTTTATGGTGTGCCAAGCTTGCCGCATGAGCCAGAGTTTGTGCCCAGTCATAGCCCAATTGATGCAACCCAAGTGGTCTTGTTTCAGCGCTACAGTCCGTTTATCTATTTTCCCGAGTTGTATTTGGCCGAGTGGTTTCGCCAAACCTATGGCGAGCCATTAACGGTTTGGGCTTTTTTGCGCAGCGGGGTTAAGCCACTTTTGGCTAGTTATCGTCGCTTGGTGCAGCATCTCTCAATTGATGCCATCATTTTGATTGATGGTGGGGTTGATGCTTTGGTACAGGGCGACGAGGCCGAAATTGGCACCTTGGTTGAAGATTCAATCTCCTTAGCCGCCGTCAATCAGTTGCATGAGGTTCCGACCAAAATTGTGGCCTGCATTGGCTTGGGCGCTGAACGCGATATGCATTATCCCCATATTTTTCAAAATATTGCTACGCTGGCTGAGGCCGAAATTTTGCTAGGCACATGTAGCCTGGTCAAGCAGATGCCAGTTTATCAAGCCTACGCGGCGGCGGTGCATTGGACACAATCACGAATTTATCAAGACCCTAGTGTGATCAACAGCTCAATTATTTCAGCGGTTGAGGGCTATTTTGGCGATTATCATCTGACCAGCAAAACCGAGGGTAGTAAACTTGATATCAATCCGTTGATGAGTATCTATTGGTTTTTTGATTTGGTGGGTTTGGCTGAGCAGCATTTGTTGCTGGAGCCGCTGTTGGAGACTGAACATTTGCGCGAGGTGGTGCAGTGGGTGCATACGCTACGGGCAAATTTGCCAATTCGTCCGCGCTTACGTTAATTGCTTTGCTTCATTCCAATCAGCTGTAATTTGAATTAGGCGAAAACTAAATTGATCACCACCCTTCCGTCCCGCCTCCAGGCGGGAGACGCAGGGCGCTTTAATCCCCTGCATCCCCTCAATGACATGTGGTGGTGAACAGGCATTCAACGATGAATCACGGGATTGGTGGTTCACAATGGAAAACGGTTAAAAACCTACCCTTGAAAGCTAGCCCCCGTTCCCGTCCAGCAAGCGAGGGGGGAACCACGAAACCAAAAGCCCCTCGCCCGCCGCAGTGGGAGAGGGGTTGGGGTGAGGGCAATCTTATTGTTTCTCAGTTCGTTTGGCTGCTTCCCAGAGCGTGTCGGCTTCGCTCAAGCTGAGTTGGCTCAGTTGGCGGCCTTGAGCTTGGGCGGCTTGCTCAACGGCCACGAAACGGCGGCGAAATTTGCTAATTGTGCCACGCAAGGCACTTTCTGAATCAATTTTGAGCCAACGGGCAAGATTGGTTAGCGCGAAGAGTACATCGCCAAATTCAGCGGCTTGTTCTTCAGGGCTAACGGCGGCTTGTAATTCAGCAATTTCTTCATGGACTTTGGCCCAAACCCCACTAATATCGGGCCAATCGAAGCCAACCTTGGCGGCTTTTTTGCCAATGAGTTGAGCGGTTGCCAGCGGTGGCAAGGTTTTGGCAATACCATCAAGCGCACTGTGGCGTTGACTGCCTTTTTCTTGATGCTCGGTCGCCTTAATCGCATCCCAGTTGCGCAATACTTCGTCGGCATCGCTAACCTCGGTAGTGCCAAAAATATGTGGGTGACGACGAATGAGCTTGCTGTTGATCGCTGTATAGACCTGATCAAGATTGAAGCGGCCTGCTTGGCGACCAAACTCGGCATGAAAGACGATTTGCAAGAGTAAATCGCCCAATTCTTCTTTGAGATTTGGCCAATCCTCGGCATCAAGTGCTTCGAGTGTTTCATGGGTTTCTTCGAGCAAAAATTCGCGTAAGCTGGCAGGCGTTTGTTTGCGATCCCATGGGCAGCCGTGTGGCCCCGCCAAACGCGCCATAACCCATTCTAAAGTGCTTGGGCTAGCCAAATCGGCTTCGATGCTGAGTGCTGGCAGATACCAAGCTTGGGCACTGCTGGCAGTGGCGAGCGTTTGTTGGTTCAGGCTAGTTTCATTTAAGCGATGCACGGGATGTTCGGCAGGATAGCGCCGTAATAAACTGGCTCGAACCGCTGATAGATTGCTTGAATCGATTTCGGTGATGATCAAGGCTTGGGCGGATTGAAAGGGCAGCGGGCTAAGCAAAGCTTGGTATTCAGCGATATTTTGCAATTCGCACCAAGCCCGATCAGCGCCCTCGGCAGGAGTGGGAATTGGAGCTAGTAATTTGTGGGCAGGCACAACTTGGAAGCCTTGGCTCAAATCAAGTGGTAATTGCGCGAGAAGTTGACTTAACATTCTTGCTCCTAAAATAAAGAGCGACAGGATGAGCAATGCATCCTGTCGTAACGCCCATTGGCATTGCTCTGATTATTGATCTTGGAAAACGGTGACTGATTCAGGGAAGGGCACTTCCTCGGCTCGCACGTAATTTTTGATCAAATCGTTTTTGCGATATTCTTCGACTTTGGCTTGAATATAGGCATTGCCTTCGGGCGATTCCATTAATTCTTGGAATGAGCCAAAGCCAATTGCATTGCGGCTTTCGGTAATTTTGATGATGTGATAGCCAAATTGAGTTTGAACCGGCTCACTCAATTCCCCAATTTCGAGCGCATTCAGGGCCGCAGCAAATTCGGGAACGAAGCCAGCATATTGCTCTTGGGCATACCAGCCAAGGTCGCCGCCGTTGCTACCACTGCCAGGATCAGCCGAATATTGTTGGGCTAAGGTTGAAAAATCTTCGCCGGCTTTTAATTGGGCCAGCAACTGGTTGGCTTGTTCTAGCGCAACGCTCGGGCTGACGGTTTCGCTTGAAATCAAAATATGAAACAAATGGAATTGAGGGGTCGCACTAGGTATCTCGACCTTTTGGGCATAGCTTTCGTAGGTTAAAATTTGCGCCACATAGGCTCGCATATTTTCAACCGTGCCAAAGCGATTTTGTTTGGCAAAGGCTTCGTAATCGGCGTAGGTTGGTTTTTCCTTGGCCACAGCCTGATCGATCATCATCGTGGTTTGTTCGGCTGAAACGCTATCGATGCCCGCCCCAAGTTTAGCGCTTTCTTCCAAAATTACTTTTTGCAAAATCATTTGATCTAAAAGTTGTTGACGGGTGGTATTGGCATCAAGGCCACTGGCATTTTGGTTGATAATATTCGAATTCAAATCTAAAAAGGTTGTAAATTCTGCTTCGGTGATCGAGGAATTGCCAACCTCAACCAAGACTTTGGATTGGCTGGTAGTAATTTCACTACCACAGCCTGCTAGGATTGCGATTACCAAACAGAGCAGCAACCACTGGGCGTGTCGTCGCATGAGCGAAAATCCTCCACATTCTTGAAATGCTAAATTATATATCTCATTGATACCGCAGCCATGGCCGCTTGTCAAACGCCAAGCGAGACAGCCGTAGTTCGACTGCCTCGCTTAAGCTAGTTAATTGGTTGATTTAGGCGTATTCTGGCTGGCCTGGCACTGGAAATGCCGCGCACAATTCGCGTACTTCGCCAGCAATTTTGGCTTGTAGGCTCTTGTTACCCAATTCACGCACGATTTGGCCGACCCAAACCGCAATTTGGCGCATTTCGTTTGGCCCAAAGCCCTGGGTCGTCGCAGCAGGCGTACCAAAGCGCAAGCCGCTGGCCGTCATTGGTGGCTTGGGATCGAATGGAATGGCGTTTTTGTTGACGGTGATGCCAGCATGGTCAAGGGCTTTTTCAGCGTCTTTGCCTGTGGCATTCACGGGAGTCAAATCGACCAGCAATAGGTGGTTATCGGTGCCACCGCTAACGATTCGCAAGCCTTCATTGGTCAAGGCTTCGGCCAAAACTTTAGCATTTTCGACTACGCGCCGCATATAGTCGCGATATTCAGGTTGCAGCGCTTCACCAAATGCCACGGCTTTCGCCGCGATCACATGCATCAACGGGCCACCTTGCACGCCGGGAAATACGGTTTTATCGATATTTTTGCCATGCTCAGCACTGCACATAATCATGCCACCACGCGGGCCGCGCAGGGTTTTGTGAGTAGTGGTCGTGACGTATTGGGCCACGCCGATTGGCGATGGGTGCAAACCTGCAGCGACAAGACCCGCAATGTGAGCAATATCGGCCATCAAAATTGCCCCAACATTGTCGGCAATCGTGCGTAGCAAATCGAAATTGATCACCCGAGGGTAAGCGCTGGCCCCACAAATAATCATTTTGGGCTGGGTTTTGTGGGCAATCTCGGCAACTTCTTCATAATCGATCTGTTCGGTTTCGCGATCAACGCCATAGCCGTGAATCTCATACGATTTGCCCGAGAAGTTGAGTGGATGACCATGGGTTAAGTGGCCGCCATGAGCCAAACTCATGCCCAAGACGCGGTCGCCATGCTCAAGCGTGGCCAGTTGCACCGCCATATTGGCTTGTGCTCCAGAGTGGGGTTGCACGTTGACGTGTTCAGCACCAAAGAGCTGCTTAGCGCGTTTGATCGCCAAGTCTTCAGCAACATCAACAAACTCGCAGCCACCATAGTAGCGTTTGCGCGAATAACCTTCAGCATATTTATTGGTCAACACCGAACCTTGGGCAGCTAATACAGCGGTGCTGACATAATTTTCAGAGGCGATCAACTCAATCCCATGGCGTTGGCGTTCAGCTTCAGAGTCGATAGCTTGCGCCAAATCGGGATCTTGTTGGCGCAATACATCCATTAACGACATGCGTACACTCCTTGTCTACGTGGAAACATCCTTGCAGCCGGTTGGGCTTGGTGCGACGATGCGAAATTGACCCGCTCCCTATGATACACGGTTTGGGCTTTGTGTGTTGCGGGCTTGAATCAAATCGGCGACGGTGCTGCGCAGGGTTTGCATCTCAAATGGCTTGCCGAGCACACTATCGACACCTCGGGCCGCAGCATAATCGGCATCATGTTGATAGCCCCAGCCAGTAATTAAAATGGCGATGATATTTGGGCGGCGCTGGCGAGCTTGCTCCAGCACATCCCAGCCATTCATCCCAGGCATACCCAAATCAGAAATAATCAGATCAAAGGCTTGTTCGTCGATCCAGCGCAAAGCCTCTTCACCAGAGCCAGCTAAGGTCACTTCATGCTGATCGTGGCGCAACACTTTGGCCACGATATTGCGCACTGCTGGCTCATCATCAACGACCAAAATCCGCTGAGCCGCAGTTTTGGGCACAATCGCCACAGGGCGAGGTTTGGGCTGGGGAGCATGATGAATTGGCAGTAACACGACGAAGCGAGCGCCATGTGGATACACATCTTCAGTTAATAACTTGCCACGATGGCGTTGCACAATGCTTAATGCCACCGCCAAGCCCATACCTGTGCCCTCGCCAATTGGCTTGGTCGAGAAAAATGGCTCGAAAATGCGGGTGCGATCTTCGGGGGCGATGCCTGGGCCATTATCGGCAATTGTAAAGTACGACCACTCGCCAGTTGTGCCAGTGCTGATCGTAATCGTGCCGCCTTGGGGCAAGACATCAATTGCATTGACCACCAAATTAACGCAGACTTCGCGCAACTCGGCGGCGCTACCCTGAACATGAGCGGCAGCCAAGTGGGTGCTAATATCAAGCTTAATTCCACGTTGCTGGGTTTTATCGCGCCACGATGGGCGGGTAAATTCGAGCGCAATATTGACCACATCACGTAAATCAACAATATCGTCGTAGATTGTTTCGGATGCTCGGGCAAACTCTTGAATCCGGCGCACCGTGACTGCACCATCTTTGGCAGCACGTTCGATCACTTGCAGGGCATCGCGGCGCTCAGCATGCTCTTCGTGAATCAGCAAAAATTGGGCATTGCCCAAAATTGAGGCCAAAAGATTATTGAAATCATGAGCAACACCGCTGGCAAGTTGGCCTAAAGCCCGCAACTTTTCCGAATTAATCAAGGTTTCGCGGGTATTTTCTAGCTCGTCGAGCACGCTGCGCAACTGGTAATACGATTGCTCGGCATCGGTGCGCAGCAAATGCTCTTGCTCATAACGACGGGCTGTATGAATTGCTTGCGAAATTTGTTGGGCAATCGAGGCCGCCAGATGGCTTTCCTCGGAGTTCCAAACCCGCACATTGCCACGGCTATACATTTGCAACCAACCACTAAACCGCCCATCGACCATCAATGGTTGGGCAAAGAGCGACGATAAACCCTCAGCGCTAGCCGGATCGCCGCCAATCAGCGAGACACGGCGAATGTCGCTAATATACAAGGGTGTTGGTGGCTTGAAGCGCGAAATCCAATAATTAACTGTATCGGTGTTCATTTCCAGCGAATCAAGATAGCGCTCGGAAAAGCCGGCGTGGGCTACCACCTGCATGGCGCTGCCATCGTTATGCCACATCAGCACCGCAGCGGCGGCAATTTTGAACACATCAATTACTTTTTCGACCACATTGCCGCACAAGGCATGCAAATTGAGTTCGCCGCTGATTGCCCGAATAATTTCTTGTAAGGCTTCTAATTCGCGGCGGCGCTGGCGTTCGGCCTCGTAGAGCTGCATTTGGCGTAAGGCTAAGGCCAATTGATCGGCTACATCATTGATTAAACGCAAATCATCAAGCGTCCAAAGGAATGGACGCTGCACTTTATAGACGCAAACAAAGCCCAGCCATTGGCCATTGGCAACCAAGGGAACCCACGCCAAGGCATGAATATTCAAGGCCAGCAGCCGTTCGCGCAATTCGGGGTCTTTGCTATCGTGATATTCGTCAATTGTCAGCGAGCGCTTTTGCTGAAATGCTTGCAACATTTCGCTATGTAACAAGGCCTCGGCAGCCGTCAGATGATCGGGCAGCAGCAAGGTGGTATAGGTTCCATGAAAGCGCAAGCGTTGCTCTTGCTCATACAAGGCAACGGTGCAAAAATCGGCACGTAAACCCAAACCGAGAGTTGCCAAGACATCCTGCCAGACCTCACGCAAATTCATGGTTTGGCGAATATGGCTGACAATCCGAGCAAACAGCACATTGCGTTCGTTGGCAACATACATCGAGCGAAACAGCCGATTATGCTCCAAAATATAGCCTAAACGTGCGCCAAACTCTTGCAACGCCAGCAAATCGGTGGCTTCAAACGGAGTTGCGGGAATCAAATGCAATAAACCAAGATTGGCTTGATTGCCTGGCACATGAATATCGATGCCATGCTGGCCTGCCAACAACATTTTGGCTGAACTATGGCTCGATTGCTGGCCGATTTGATCGTAATAACTTGAGCTGAGCGGTTGAATTCCACGATGAGTTGGTACGTGGGCAGCATTGATTTGGGTTAATAAGCCTAAACCTTGCTCATCGTATAAATACAACGCAGCGCCTTGCAACGGCAAAAAGCGCCAAATCAATTCGATAATCTGTTGTGGTTCGGCCAGCACATCAAGGTGTTTCAAAATATGCAGATTGATTTTTTCGATGATCTGGGTGCATTGATCTTCGCGATAATGTTGACGATGGCTAGCCAGTGTGCCCAAGGCTAGTGCTAATTGCTGGGCGATCATCTCGATAATTGGTTGCAAGAGGCTTAGTTTATGTTCAGGTTGTGGGCTTTGAATATCGATTAATCCTAGCAATTGACCATTGCGCAGAATTGGCACACTGAGTTGGCAAATTCCCGCTGAGGTTGTTGCAGGAATAATCACACTGCGTTGGTGGTGCCAAACCGCTCCCGCGTTATAGACCAAACGCGGTGCTTGCTGATAGCTTGGATCTTCTAAGGGGCCAAGGGCGCTGGCAACTGGCACAAAGCTATCGTGTTGAATCAGGGCGATGGTGACACGCGGCGTTTGCAAATAGTGGCTGATCAGTGCGCAAATGCGTTGAATCAACAATTCGGCATTGTGCAGGCAAAAATGTTCTTGAGCGGTTTTTGTTAACAACTCAAGTTGCTCATGCCAAATGGTTGACACCACGCTATCACCATCGTACATAGCGGCTATCCTTTCGTCGAAGGTCTTACCATTGCGGTTTGCGCTTGTTCAAAAATGCAGCTAAGCCTGCTTGGCCCTCGGCGCTGGTGCGAGCTTGGGCGATCGCCTCGATGGCGTAGCGTTTGGCGGCGCTGCGCTCCATTTCCCAGATCGCTTGAACCAACTTTTTGGCTTGAGCCATGGCTTGTGGGCCGCCGCTGAGCATCCGTTCTACCAAATAGCCGACGGTTTGATCAAGCTCATCTTCGCTGGTAATCGCGTGGATCAGGCCAATTTCGAAGGCCCGTTCGGCACTGAAACGCTCGCCTGAAATGAACAAGGCTCGGCTCTGGCTGACTCCAATTTTGGGTACAACATATTGGGCAATTACTGCTGGAATCAAGCCTAATTTGACTTCGGTAAAACCAAATTTAGCTTGCTCGACGGCTACTGCTAAATCGCAACAAGCGACTAATCCCGCGCCACCGCCGAGGGCTGCGCCATTGATCCGCCCGATAACTGGTTGTGGCATGCTATTGAGCAAGTCGAACATGGCATCAAGATTTTCAGCATCGGCAATATTTTGCTCAGCCGTGTAACTGGCGCTGGCTTGCATCCAGCTTAAATCGCCACCAGCCGAGAACGAAGCACCGTTGCCAGTTAAAATCACCACCCGTGTCGAGCTATCGGCGGCGATTGCAGTCAGCGCTTGGCGTAATTCTCCAATCAGTTCGGGATTAAAGGCATTGTGCAATTCTGGCCGATTAAGACTAACCGTGGTAACTGCGGCCTGCTGGCTGATGCTGATCAGTTGATATGACACAAAACTACTCCGGCTGGCCCAACCGCGTTGTTGGGCCAGATTGACATTGGCCTAGGGATAAGCCATGCGTAAATTATCAAATTCGGTTAAGGTATCGCCGTTATCAAAGGTGCTTGCGCCAAAGCCCACCGCACCGTTGGCATAGGTATCATCGTTGTAGCTGGCAACTTTTTCACCATTCAAATAGAAGGTAAAGTTCGAGCCAACTGCAACCACGCGTAGCCGATTGGTTGCGCCAATCCCATCATTGCCAACCGAGCTAAATTTCCAATCGACAAGGTTAGTCCATTCTTCAGTTTGTTTGTCATAACGACGGAAGGCAATATTACTTTGACCATCGATTTGGTAGACATACAAACTGCCAGCAGCATCACCATCGATTTGCTCACGCAGCACGAGGCCTGCTGCATTGGTTGGGTCGCCGCTGACCATTTTTACATCAATTTGCGCATCAACATCGCTATATGTTTCATTAGTTGATGTCCAGATGATGCGTTCATTGACATACACATGAATTTGATAGGCATCTTCGACATAGGCATATTTGCCTGATTTGCTGGCAGTTTCTTGATCGGGCCACGCTTCATCGGTTGTCGAAAAATCGTCTTCTAAGAAGGCTAATCCACCAGTGCTAGGCTCTGATGTTGGGGCTTCTGGTTCTTCGGTTGCTTCTGCCGCTGGAGTGCGGGTTGGGCGAGCAGTGGCTGTGGCGACGCTGGTCGCATTGCCTGCGACGAGTTTATTATTTGGATCATCATTATCGCCATCCATTAAAAACGCTACGCCTGCCCCGATCAGCACCAGAATCCCCACGACGATCCCAATTATAATTCCGGTGTTGCTGCTACGTTTGGTTGGTAGGCTGGCATTGGGATAGGCTGCGCCATAATTTGGTTGTTGATAGTTGGCGGGCGTGTACTGTTGCTGATTGCCATAATTTTGTTGTGGTGGCGGTGGATAGCTGCCGCCTTGACCGTAATTTTGTTGTGGTGGCGGTGGATAGCTACCAGCTTGACCGTAATTTTGTTGTGGTGGCGGTGGATAGCTGCCAGCTTGACCGTAATTTTGTTGTGGTGGCGGTGGATAGCTGCCAGCTTGACCGTAATTTTGTTCTGGTGGATAGCCGCCAGCTTGCCCATCGTAGCGCGGCAGAGCTTGAGTTGGCCCTTCGGCAGCCGTTGGCGCAGCGTTGAGCCGGGTTCCACACTCAGAACAAAACGGATTTACGTCATCTACACTTGCCCGACAATTAGGACATTCACGAAGCGCCATACGGTTTACCTCCTAAGCTAGGCCGAGGGTACTAATTCAACGGTTTCGAGGGCATGGCTAATGGTTGCGACCACCCGTTGTTCAACAGCATTGCGAGCTTGACCAATTGCATTCTGAATCGCTAAGGCATCGGATTTGCCATGAGCAACAATCGCAATTCCATTAACACCCAACAATGGTGCGCCGCCATGGCTGCGATAATCCATGCGTTTGCGTAAGGCCAAGAGTGGTGCAATAGCCATGCTCGCAGGCAACGTCAAGCCAGTTAGGCCAGCGATTAATGCTCGCCAACGACCTTTGCCAGGCAGAGTCAAGGCCACTAAGGCTGGCAACAAGCCTAGCGCCAGATTTTTGCGCCATTCAGCTTTGATGTTATTGCTGGCGGCGGTGGTGATCATTTTAAAGACCCCTTCGCCGAATTTGAGCACCAAATTACCAACAAAACCATCGGCCACGACCACATCGGCGCTACCATTGATTAACATATCTTTGGGTTCGACGTTGCCAATAAAGGTCAAATCGCTGCGTTGCTGTAACAGTCCATGGGTGTCTTGTACCAGTTTATCACCCTTATTAGCCTCTTCGCCATTCGCCAAAAGGCCGATTCGCGGCATGGCGATATTGGCGATTTTTTGGGCATACACGTTGCCCATTTGAGCAAATTGCACCAAATATTCAGGCTTACAATCAGTTGTTGCGCCCGAATCGAGCAATAAAGCATAGCCCTTGACGGTTGGAAAATGGGTGACCAAACAAGGCCGTTCAATCCCACGAATTCGCCCAAGGATGAATAACGCTCCAGCCATGGTTGCGCCGCTATGGCCAGCCGAAACAAAGGCATCGGCCTCGCCATCGCGCACCAAACGCAGGCCGATCGCGACTGAAGAGTTGCGTTTGCGGCGAATCGCTTGGGCTGGATGCTCGGTCATTTCGATCATTTCAGGCGCATCAACCACTGGTAAATCGAGGTTGCTGGTATCGTGTTTGGCGAGTTCAGCCCGAATTGAAGCCTCATCGCCAACGAGAATAATTTGGTCGCCCCAAGCGCGGGCAGCAGCGATTGCGCCTGCTACTGTTGCTTGAGGGGCGTGGTCGCCACCGCTGGCATCCAAAACAATACGCACAGATAATCCTCCAAACAAAACAGTTGACCTCATCGGGCATCATAAATCGAGTGATGAGGTCAAGCTGCTACTGGTATCTTAATGGGTTTTTGGTTGAACTGCAATACGCTAATTACGGCCTAGGAGCGTAGTTCTAGGCACTGGGTGGCTCCCTCACCTTTCAATGGTAGGTTTTTTACAATGGGGTTTGATTTATCGTTGATGTTTATGCCCTCATCCCCTGGCCCCCTCTCCCGCCGAGCGAGCGAGGGGGAACCCGCCCATTTGACCATGGAAATGCCCCTCGTCCGCCGCAGTGGAGTGGGGCTCAGCCTCGTTCTAGGCGCTGGGGCGGCGTTTGGGCCGACGGGCCAAGAGCCAGATCGAACCCATGGTTACGCCAATTACCAACAGCGTGCCGATACGCAAGGGGCCACGGCGCAAATTGGCAGTTGCTTCTTCTTCTGATGAGCGATTGCCTTTGGCTGCGTCGTATTGCTGGCGACGCACGGTGTGCAAGGTCGCAGTTTCGCAATCGTATGGTTCGGCGCGATAGGTCAAATCGATGTTGTTGGAAAGTGGTGGCAGATCAGGGCTATAACCGAAAGCTGGATCAAACAGCATTTCTTCGGGCGAAATTTCAGCATACAACCGCGTCAAGAACGCATATTTGTTGGTTAATTCTTTGAGCAGGCTATCTTGGGGGTTGAGAAATTTGCTTTGTTGGGCGTATTCGGTCAGAAAGCCTTTGCCGGCTACGCTTGCCAATACGCCGCTACGCAATTCTTTGTAATTATTCGAGCCATCAAATGCAGTGAGTGCCAAATCGTTTTCGCGCATTGTAAAGCGCTCAGTATTGGTTGGAATTGCCTGGGCAGCGCCGAAAATCCAGACCGTAATTGGAGTTTTGGGTTCGCTGCTCAATGCTGCCAAGCGCAATGGCAGCATTGGAGTTGTGCCAGTGAAGCTGATCGCGACAGGCTGAATATCTTTAGTATCAGCGCCAGCTTTGAGTTTCATGGCAATCAAGGGCATTCCTGCTTCGGTATAGGGCTTGAGCGCGGCTTCTAAACCAGCCGGAGTTTGATAGCCGTTGGTTTTGAGCCATGTTTCAAGCGCCGCCGGATCACGGTCTTCAATCACACTGTAATCGTAGGGGCCGACTTGGCCTTGCTGCAACACATCAGGCGCTTGACCAGCTCCCTCTGGTGCTGCTCCGGTGATTGCCGGAAAACATTCAGGTGGCGAAGGGAAGGTCACCCGTGGATCGGTCAGGCTATGTAATTCAGCAAACGTGCTAGCCTCAATCACATCGACTTTTGGATTATTGGGCACTGGCAAGATCCAGGCAAACTCAGCGGGATCGCCAACATAATTAATTTGAATATAGGCGGTGGTTTGGTTGGCTTGACCATCAACGGCAAAAATCACATTTAGGCCAGCCTGGCGAATCTGATCATCGGCGGGAATCAACGCTCCACAAGCGGCAGCAATTGAGGGCAGAGTAAAGCTTAAAATGCTACACAGCGCAAAGACTGTGGCGAAACGGCGCATGGAAATCCTCCTTGAAATGTATGCAAGCTCAATCATAACACGCCGCGTTGCATGCTGTTATTCGTTCCAAGGCCTGATCCTTGTGATGGACATTGTTGTTAATATTGCTGCATTGTGGCGAATGCCATGGCTGATTAATCGATGAGTGCAACTGTAACTTGCCAAAGGAGTGTGTCATGGAAATTCGTGCTTTAGTTGCTGATCAACACTTGCTCGACCAAGCGGCTGAGCTGTTGGTACTGGCCTTTGCTGAACATTGGCCCGAAGCTTGGCCGACACTCGACGATGCCCGTGAAGAAATGCAAGAGGCGCTATTGCCCGAACGAGTTGGTTTTATGGCACTGATCGAGGGTCACGTAGTTGGTTGGATTGGCGGCCAACCAAATTATGATGGCAATGTGTGGGAATTGCACCCCTTGGCAGTTCACCCCGATTACCAAGGCCATGGCATTGGTCGCGGTTTAGTCCAAGCCTTGGAGGCTGAATGTAGTGCCCGTGGTGGCCTGACCTTGATGTTGGGCACCGATGATGAAGCCTTTTTGACCTCGGCCAGCGGCATCGATGTTTTCCCCAATCCGCTGCAACACCTCGCCACGATTCAGAACCGCCGCCGTCACCCCTTTGAATTTTATCAACACTGTGGATTCAGCATCATTGGTATGATTCCCGATGCCAATGGTTTGGGCAAGCCCGATATTCTGATGGCTAAGCGTTTGGTTGCTTGGCCAAGCCATTTTCCAACAGGAGGCCTAGAGTGAATTATTGGTATGGTAACGCCGTCGAGGATGATATTACAGTTTTAGCGCCATTGTTAGGCCAAGCCTTACATTTCAATATGAACCGTGAAGCTTTGGTCGAATGGATGCAAAAGCGCGGGGTGAGTTTATATCGGGCCTTTAAAGTTGATGGCGCAATCGCCGCAGGCTTGGGGATTTTGCCGATGGGTCAGTGGTTTGGCGGCAAAGCCCAGCCAACCGCTGGGATTACGGTGGTTGGGGTTGGCCCTGAATGGCGCGGGCGCAAAGTTGGCGGCTTGATGATGGAAGCCATGTTGCGTGAGCAATATGAGCAAGATGTGGCGATTTCGACGCTCTATCCTGCTACAACTCAATTTTATCGCACGCTTGGCTACGAGCGAGCTGGCAGCCGAATTTTATATGAATTGAACCCCGCGCTGATTAAGCCCAAGCGAGATCATGGCGTGACGCTGCGCCAAGTGCTCGAAACTGATTATGCCCCATTTGCGGCGATTTACGATCCGTGGGCGGCAAGCCAAGCTGGGGTGCTCGAACGTTCGCAATTGATGTGGGAACGGGTGATGGTTTCGCCTCGCGCTGAACGTTTGCGCTACATTTTGAGCGATCAGGCTGGTCAAGCGGTGGGCTATGTGGTGTATGAGCAGGCTGGCCAATTTGAAGATGTAAAAGTCATCGATTGGGTGGCAACCACAGGCGCGGCCTTGGATGCGCTGCTGGATTTTTGGGCTGGTCATCGCTCATTAGTTAGTAAAATTGTCTTGCCTGGTGCGCCGATAGACCCACTGCTGTTTCGCTATCACGAACAGGGTGTTGAATATAACTGGCATTTGGATTGGATGTTGCGGATCATCAATGCGCCGCTGGCGATCCAACGCCGTGGGTTCCCGCACTGGCTGAATTGCGAAATTGCCCTTGATTTAATTGACCCACGCTTGGATTGGAACCATGGTCGTTGGGTATTGCAACTCCGTGATGGGGTTGGCACATTAGAGCGTGGTGGCAATGGCGCAGTTTCGCTGCATGTACGCGATCTGGCTGCCTTGTATAGTGGCTACCTTGCGCCGCATGATTTACGTTTGGCGGGCAGCTTGCAGGCCGATGCTGAGCAATTAGGCTTGTTGGCAGCGATTTTTGCTAGCCCACGCCCGTGGATGAGTGATATGTTCTAAACAAACAGCAAGGCCACTGGATGTCCCAGTGGCCTTGCTGCTGTGGTATGTGTGCTAAGGAGTGATAGCGCTGGACTTATTGCATTGGCTCAAATACAAATGATTGACAATCGTTGTTGGTTGGATTGACTTGTTGCAATTGCACGCCGCTGGCTGCATCGCACCATGGAATATCAACCGCTAAGCCACTGTGACGGGCAGTAATGGTTGAATAGCCATTGCCGAGGTTGTTGATGCGCCATTGTTGGTTGGCCCCACCGACCCATTCCCATTGATGGATCTTGGCTCCATCGCTCGTTGAGGCGGTGCTTACATCCATCACTTTGCCGGTGGCCCGTGAGACGAAGCGCACAAAGCCATTGTCAGTCGAAATCAATTGCCATTGTTGATTGTGTCCGGTATGGCAATCCCATTGCAGAATGACCGTGCCATTAGCGGGGTTGCCACCCTCGGCAACGTCGATACACTTGTTGGTGGCTTTGTTGCGCACCCGATAGTAGGTTGCGCCAGGTGCTTGCTTCAACAAGAACTTATTGTTGGCCGAATTCCACTTGGTTGCCAAGTAGCTGCCTGCTGGCGGATTGGTGTGGTAGTAATCGTCGTGGTTACAATCGAAGCGGCCATATTGGCTGGCACCACAGCGATTTTGCATTGGTGGTGTGCCTGGGCCGTCAACGTAGCACATAATATCTTCGTCATCGATACAGTGGCCATAGGCGGTGCTGTTGGGAGCTGAGCGTTGCACCGCGCCCATCGTGTGCATATGTTCGTGCGCAGCAGTCGCGCCGTTCCAGCAGCCGTTATCCATACGTGCAAAGCCGGGCCCGAAGTTATTGGCGTTATTTTGATCTGGGCGATCATCGAGCATATAGAAGGCTACGCCACACAAAATGTTGTTATCGACGAAGGTCAAATATTTGCGATCGGCGCGGTTGTGGCCGAGTGCTCGCAAAGCATTGGCGGTTTTGTCGATTGAATCGTCGCCATCGGCTGGCACGACCACATTCATCACATAAATTTCACAATTGTTGGTGACGAAGTTGACGGCGCGGAAGCCGCCAGTTTCTTGGGCACTGGTTTGATAGATCCGATCCATATCTGATGACCATTGGCGAATCGAACCAACAAATTGGTTGAACCGATCAGGGCGGTCGGAAGCCCGCACATACATCACTTGGGTGCGGTTGCCAGCGTGGCCATCGCCGTTACAGACGATCATTGGGTTGATTTCAGCTTTTTCGAGCGGCAAGGTTTCGTCTTTAACCGATTTGCCTTTGGCAATTGGGTCGGGGCCGTGGCTACAGAAGATTTGATCGCCAACTTTGACCTCAAACATGCCAGCACAAGGGCCAGTTTTCGCTGGAGTCAAGCCATCGTAGATCATGCCGCGTTCGGGGTCGTTGACAGGAACTGTTACATCATTGTTGTCAACCTCGCCATCTTTGCGCGATTGAGCTTGGGTTGAGGGAAGAGAACTACCAAAAAGAACAAGTAACGCAAAAATCCACATAAACCGTGAGGGTTTCATACAATTCCTCCATGAACTGTAACTACAAGTCTGCCTAATCTTCGATAATCTCGCCGCTGAGATTGTAGGGTTTGCGCTTGGCCTCCTTGCTGAAACGTATTCCAGTGAATAAATTAATATTCCTAACTATTACGCCATAGCCAGCAGCAAAAGTCAATATTTTCTTAATAATATGACTAGAATAAGTCATATCAGCATGATTAGGCTAGACTTGTAGCACGATGGGGGTTGGAGTTTAACGCAGAGGCGCAGAGCGATATGAGGGGTCAGGATTCAGGGGTCAGAGGCCTGAAAGATGCTATTCAAGCTGGCCCCTGACCTCTGATCCCTAGCCCCTTTGTGCGCTTTGTGTTCTTCGTGGTTAAAAACTTAAAAATGCAGTTAAGCTGCTGCGATCTTGCTGCTTTTTTGCTACAGCTGCTTACAGGGGTTTGCTACACTTGGCTTAGGCCAATTCGGCTATAATCAGCATAAGCGTTGAAATACGCTTGTAGTTCGTGTAGGAGACTCATTGTGGAAAGACGTTTTCGGCGTTTGATGCAGGTTTTATTGGTTTGTATGCTTGCCATGCTGTTGGTTCCTCAACCATATTCGCTGGCTGCCCAACCAAACCAAACCAAACCAAACCAAACCAAACCAATCCAATCCAATCCAAACCAAACCAATCCAATCCAATCCAATCCAATCCAACATGATGCCGATTGATCCGATCAGTTGTAGCATTGTGCCAGCAACGACCTATCCGCCACGGATCTATGCCCCGTTTGCGATGGGCACAAGTGGCTCGACGATTGTGGCCCAACTTGAACAGCCTAGCTATCAATTTAATGAAACGCTTGGCACTGCAACCATGAATGTGTTGCTCAGCGATGCCTCGGCAATTGAAGTGCGTGTGCCCTATGAATTTAGTGCTGGTACAGCTAGTGTTGGTAGCGACTACAGCGCAATTAATGGCACATTGGTGTTTAGTCCAGGCGAAACCAGTAAATCAATCAGCTTGAGCTTCATTAATGATACGACCGCTGAATCAGGCGAATATCTCTATCTCCGATTGCTAGAACCAACCAATGCGCGGCTTGAATTTCGTGGAGCAACCACGATTAGCATTTTAGATGACGATCAGGCGATAACCCTGCAAAGCGCCATTCAAGTATCGGCAATTCAAGCTCGGCGTGATTACCAATGGGCCTTGACTGTCACTCCAAATGATGCGCAATTGAATATTGCTGTTGGTCAAACCAAAACGGTGAGCTTCCAGGTTAATGCTGAACGCGGCAGTCTTGGTCCAACTATTTACGATATTACGGGCAGCGTGTTGGCAACCAACACGGGCAATCTTGCCGCCGATCTACAACAGGCAACAGTGCGGGTCGAATATCAAACAACCAGCAGCACTTGGGTAACCGCGACCACCGATCTGCTGCTCCAAGCGCCACAAGTGAGCTTGACCCCCAACCAGCAACAAACAATTCCGATCAACCTGAGTTTTGCATGGGCTACTGCTGATGGCAGCATGCCCGCCAATGTCAGTGCCTTACGTTTGGTGAGCAACATCAGCTTGTTTGGTGAAGCAGGCATGAGCATTGGGCCATTTCAAGCTATCCAAAGCCTAAGTTTGCCCAATCAAACCCCAACCGTTAATTATGCCACGATTCAATTGGCCCAAACGGGCAGCATCAGTCCGAGCACTGCATTTAATCTCAGTGGTGGTGGGGCAAATCATAGCGTTGGCAGCACTCCACTGACAATCCAAACCAGCTATCAAGTGACTCGTTTGAGTGCTGGCGATGCGAGCATGAGTCACTTAATTACGGCTAGCCCGATTGGGATTGGGGTGAGTGGTGAGACCCTGATTCAAGCAGCTATCACCAACGAAGTTCCTGTCGTTGAGTTTCGTGAGCTAACGCCACGCTCAGTCTATAGCAACCAAACCAACGCCTTGGAAGCACAGGTGCGCATCCGGCCTAGCCTTGGATTAAATACCAATGCGATTGATTTGGTTGAGCTTGATAGGGCAGGTAATGTACTACAAAGTTTGGCTCCCTTGTATGACGATGGGCTGCATAACGATCAACTGGCTCGTGATGGGATTTATGCGACCCAAGTTAATCAACAATGGAGTAGCACAGGCTATAAACGGTTGGCAGCCCGCGCAATATTGCTCAATGGGCAAGTCTTGCTGGATCAAGCCTTTGATCTGCATGTGCTCCCAGAGCGTCCCGAAAGCGACTGGCAAATCTACTCGTGTGTGGGGCAAGCGGCCTATCGCATGTTCAGCACAGGATTAAATCAAGGTGCGACGCTTGAGCAAGCCCAGCAACAAACCCTCGTTTGGCTGAATCAACAACCGAGTGTGGCTAGTGCCAGCCTCAACGAATCAGTGATTGACATTGACTATAGCTTTGGGTTGAGCAATGAAGTGTGGGTTGGGCATCCCAACTCGACCGTGCTTGGCAATGGCTCTGCCGTGGTTGAAACACCACCTGCAACCCACCCTGCATCACCGCTGATTGTGCAGCAAACCCCTGCCAGCGCGGCAATCTTCCCCGCAAGCAATAAGGCAATTATTCTACATTCGGTCTATACGATGGTAGGTACTGCTGATCCAAAAGTTTTGCAAGTTCAACGCCAATTAGCCAATGCAGGCTATGCCGTAACGGTAAAAATTGGAACTGAGGATGATCTTGAAACTCGCAAAACGCTTGATAGCTATGGTGTTATTTGGACAATTGGCCATGGAAATTGGCCAGAGGATGTGCTTGGACAATATACCTTCTCAACAGGTCACTTAGCAACTGAATCCGCACGGAAGAAATATGCACCCGATATTGATGCAGGAAGACTTAAGACTCGTACCGATGCAGAGGGAAATGTTTTCTACACGCGATCATCGTTCTATGAAACATACTATGCTAAGAAGATGTTTCCTAATAGTTTGTGGATAATGCTTAATTGTTCAGGGACAAAGCGTCAACATTTTGCTAATATACTTCATAATAAACGTCTTAGTGCTTTTATTGGCTTCAACGAATTAGTGCCTGCTAATACAGGACTCGATTATATTGCTCAATTTTTTGAGCAATTAACCGTAAAACGGCGGTCAGTTGATGATGCCTTGGGGGCAATTCCAAATCGTACATTTACATGGATTGATTCAGATACTGGTGAAAACGTAACTACTACATTTGGTGCATCTAGTGGATCGAATTTACAACTACGTCTAGTAAGTGGATTACGCAATGGTGATTTTGAGCTTGGCAATACGGAGGGATGGAATATCGAGGCAGGCCGACGGCTGGTTAATGTTTTCCGTGTGCCACCAGCATTTGTCTCGATTGCGGGAACCTATGGGTTGCGCTTAGGTCCAGTTAATTATCCTCCAGCCAATGGAGTTGGAACCAGTGTGGCTGGCAGTGATGGGCTTCGGCAACGGGTGGTTATCCCATTAAATAGCACCAAACTCAGCTTTGACTATGTGATGTCATCATATCTCCCTAGTAATGGATCGTTCCGCATCAAAATTTATGCAGCAAAATCCAATACCCTCCTGCTCAATCAAGTGATTCTCCAAGCGGGAACAGGCAATAACCCAACCTTTTGGCATAGCGGCCAACGCCGATTCAACCTCAACATCGGCTCATATACCAACCAAGAGATCGATATCGTGCTTGAAAATCAACAAAATGGCACAAACGATCAAGCTGTCTATATCGACAATATCAGTATTCGCTAAAGTATCGATTGTGGGCTACGGTGCTGAATTAATTTAAGCACCGTAGCTTTGCATTAGAAAGAGTTTTCCATGTATCTCGCACCGCAAACTATTAAACGAACCAATCACTTACTCACGAATCAAAATTTGCTTGGTTGGCTATTACGAAGCTGCATGCATTGGTATTTGCCAGCGGGCCTCGGCTTAATCTGGCTTTTATCTCCCCACTGGCTGATTGATAGTCCGCTTCAGCCAATAATTAATCAATCAATTCAGCCATTTAATCGAAATGGTGTGGGGTTTGCTGATATTCCAGTATTACGCTATTTCCTGATACTGACATTTGCGATTGGCATTCTTAGTTGGTGTAGTGGATTGTTTGAACGCTCACGGCTGCTTGGCGGGATCTTCATCATCCTGCTGGGAGTTGGCTGGTTTTATTGCTGAAACAATCATCATTAATGGATCTGCTCCATTAATCTGGTCAGTTAGCTTTGGCGAACTCGAACGCTATCGACTTTTTAGCGAACACATAATCCTGTCGGGAGTTTTAGCCCTAAGTCTCATGATTCCAATTGTGCTAAGTCAATGGTTTGTCCGTCGTCCAATCTTCCTTTGGGTTTTTGACTATGGGGCGTTATGGATAACCTTGATGGCTCTATGTATGATCAAGTATGGAGCCATAAGTTCTATGTTTTATTAAGTAAATATTCAGCTTGAACCCATAAAATAGCCAAACTGAATACGAGAATTGAACGACGAAGCACATGAGGCATGCACCGAAGTCATTGGCGAAATTCAGAATTGCTGACGGATGCTAAAGAACCGTAATAGCAGTTTTGGTGCGCCTCGTGTGCTTCGTAGATAAAAATACCGTTAAAGAGCTGCAACTTTGCTATTTTTCTGCAATACCAGCCACCCACCACCTGCTAAACTACGGTCGATTCATTGAGTGGATGGAGCATTACCATGTATCTCGCACCACAGGCAACATTTCAACCTCATCAACGTTGGCATTGGCTTATTCTTGGGTGGTTTGTTCCAGCACTGATTGCCTTACCGTGGTTGGCTGGCCCATTGTGGATGACACCTTCTTTACGCACGATGCTTGATTCTCTCTTTTCATCACCAAACGGACTCTATCAAGATTTTTTTCCATTACGATATCTATTTCTGGTTCTGATTGGATTAACTACAATAAGTATTTTCTTTATAGCAGAGCAACGTAAAAAATGGATATTGATGGCTCTTATTGGAGGTTTAATTACCTATTTGATCCACCTTGTAACCCCACGGGTAGGCTTAAATATTCCATTGTGGTATATCGTCAATGATGAAATTGATGCTTATCGTGTCCAAGTTCGTCACATCTTTAGCGCCACAATGGTGAGTGGCCTTGCCAGTTACTTTTTATGGCGCTTTGAAGGCTTACCAAAAGTAGCCATTCCCATAGTTTGGTTGAGTCAAACCATTACCTTAATCGCATGGCATAGTATTCTTTTAGGGGCACATCTCTATTCAGGGTAGATCTTGGGCTATCAACAGTAAAAGCAGATGTAACTATAACCGCGAAGAACACTAAGAACTAAATTGAACCAATGCCTGAATTACCGACATGACTGATAACCAGAGTATCGGCCTGCGTGTTCTTCGTGGATCGGAAATTTAAGCAGCGGCGCAGAGGGGTCAGGATTCAGGGATCAGTGGGCAGGGGGCAGAAGATACTTTCAGAATGACCCCTAATCCCCTGTCCCTTCGTGCGCTTCGTGTCCTTCGTGGATAAAATTAGCGTTCAATTCGTGGCAAGTAGGCGCGGAAAAGTTCGGGGCCAGCCACAATTGGGCCGCGCTCATTGCCATTATCATCGCGGAACCAAACATACACCCGCCGTGCGGTGATTGGATTCCACTGCCACTGGCGCTCAGCACTGAACGGCTCCCATTGCTTGAAGCTAGGGCTGGGATAGGCGCTGAAGGCCATTGCCAACGGTTGGTTAGCGTCGGTCGCCGAAAGCACCAAAGTTGCACCCAAATCATTCACATCGCGAATATTGACGCTGGCTTGCGGTGGATGATCGATGCTGATTGTTTGGCTGAGCGTGGTGGTATTGCCCATGCGATCAGTCAATCGCACACTGATGGTGTAGCTGCCTTCAACGTTGGGTAATGTCCAGCGATAAGCGCGATAATAGGTCATTGGCGCGGCGTAAATGCCGTTGATGCCAAGCTGGGCTTTGACCACACCACCACCATTATCGATCGCTGGCGTTAAGATCAACAGATCATGTTGATCGGTGCTAGTGCTGCTGGCCGCGAGGGCTTGCTCGCTGGTGGCCAGCCGATAAATTTCATCGGCAGCTAATTGGCGTTTGTAGCTCAGCAATTCGTCGATTGCCACATTGCTAATCCCAGCGCCAATTGTCCAGCGGCCTACATTTAAATCTTCGCCAACTTCACTGGGCAAACTGACCTTGCTCGCTTCATTGATCAACATCCCATCGATCAACAAACGCTTATTGCCCGTCATTTGATCCCAGCTTATTGCAAAGTGATGCCAGCCAGCGCTGAGCGTATCGGGCACGCTCAAACTATGCTCTTGACCTGCTTGATCGACTGTCCAGAACGTCCAGATCGCTTGTTGAGTTTGTTCGTGGCGCAACGCCAAGGTATTGCGATAGATTTTATCGGGATCAACCGGGTTTTGCGAGGCGGCTAGTAAATAATGGCGGCCTGTGCGTGAGCTGGGCCAAGTTTTTGGTACATTCACCCACAATGCCAACGTGCCTTGATCAAGCGTCAGCGTTGGGCTAGCCGGATAAGTCAATGCGCCATCGCCAACCTTGACTGCCTGCCCAAACTTACCACTGCTATAGCTGAGTTGATCGCTAGCGGCCATCGAGCCGACCGCAGGCAATGGGTTATTCTCGAAATGGGCGACCAAGGCCAAATCTTCAGCTGGGTTGATCGTCAACAATGCGCTGGGTGGCGTGGTATCGGTTGGAGCAGGGCCATCAGGTCGGCTCCATGGCACGCTAGCATTCCAAAGCCAAACACTGGCTTCGCATTTGACATAATTGATGCAGGGATCAGGGCCAGGGCCATACCAACCATAGGGATCAACTTGATTGCCATTGTGGCGAACTTCGAAATGCAAGTGGGGAGCGCCCGTGGTAAAGCCAGTTGCGCCGCTCCAGCCGAGCAATTCGCCGCGCTCGACCCAGCGTGGTTTGGCGGCATCGATAAAGCCCTTGAAGCTTGGGGCAAAATCATCGAGATGCCAATAGACCGTTTCATAGCCAGCGGCCTCGCCAGCATGTTGAATGAGCACGCCTAAGCCGCGAGTTGTGCGAGCATAGGCCCAGCCTGGTGCAGCGGCGACAATCGGCGTACCATAGGGCAAATCAGGGAAATAATAATCATGGCCATCGTGGCTATTGTAGGAAAGCCCACTTTTGCCTTGATAATTGATCATTACGTCGTTGCCATCGCCGCCACTATCGACCATGGGATAGGTATGATCAAAATGTGATGAATGCACCATGCGTGCACCCTGTTCCCATGGAATGCTCAAAAAGCCTGTGCTGACTGGCGGCGTGCTGGGCGCGACGACTGGTTCGTTTTGAAATAGCTCGTGGTAAACCTTGGTATAGCGGGTGACTAATTGCTGCCACGTGGCTTGATCGCGCTCGAAAGCCAAAAAGCGCTTGACTGTCAGCGCATGCGGATCATCCTTGGGATTGAGTTTTTGTTGCGTGCCATCGCTGAAATTCAGAATCAAGGCATTATCGTAGGGGCCAAGCCCAACCCGAATCTCCTTGGCGGCCCAATCGATTTGGCTCAAAAAGCCTGTGGGGCCAGCTAAAAATGGCTGTTCGGTGGCGGTGGTTGGTAAGGTTGGGTTACTAATTAGTTGCGAGGTGGTTTCCAACAAGGCCAAGACAATCCGCGCCTCGATATTGTAATAGGCCGCCATTCCCTCGATGATCTGGCCAGCTGGCTGACCATCGATATCAAGCTTGGCAAGGCTACTGTTTTGGCGTTGCAAAAAGCCTTGCACCCCACCATCAAGCGACGATAGCCCGTGGGTTGGCTGTTGGCTGGGTTGCGGTTGCTGCGGGCTGGCGTGCACCACGAAGGGCAGCGTTGCGCCGCCAAGCATCATTATTAATAAACCAAGGATCAAAGAACGCTGCATAGTTAATTCCAAAACTCTCATCTACATCGTTTGCCAGCCGTATGGTAGCACGCCCCCCAAGCAGCGTCAATTAAAATTAGCTGATACATTGGTCCTGTTATTCGGCAAGTTCACTGGCTAGAGAACAGCACTGGGCTACGATAGTGCAACAAATCTGCTATAAATCTGCTACATCAAGCATGTTTTATCATTGATACTTGATTGTAGCGCTGCGGTGTGAGTAATCAGGAACATTTGGCTAGCTCGACTAACGACTGATTAATGTAGTGCTTGTTGATCATTAGCAATAGTAATGGTAGCCTCGGCTAGCCTGATCAACATCTGTTATACTATCGCCTGCATTGATTTGGGATGCCAATGCTAAGCTGAAGGGAGTGTCTACTGTAACTCAATCTTGCCTCGATCTAGTCAGCAAAACAGTTGTTAATGGCCTCGCCATTGAGAGGATTTTTATGCCGTTTTCATTTCGAAAAAGAACAAGTGTTCGTTTTTTCGTTTCGGGTTGATTTGTTGGTTATTGTTCGGAATGCTGGCACAATTAGCGCTACCAGCCCAAGGGTATCTACCTACCACCTATCGGGCATTTGCCCCGCTGGCTATGGCTCCCAGCATTAATCTGCCAAATGTTCAGATTGAACATCCACATTATCAGGTTACCGAAGGCGCAAATTTAACCATCAATATTCGCTTGAGTGTTGCTGCAACAACGCCTGTGACCGTCAAATATGCCACCTATTTGGTGAGTGCATCCTCCAATGATCTTCAGGTTGTTACCAATACCCTAACCTTTAATAGTGGCGAAACGACCAAACAAATCACGATTGCAACGCTGCAAGATAGCCTGATTGAACAGCATGAACAATTTAATCTTGGCTTAAGTGAAGTTGTTGGGGCAACCTACGGCAGAACTGGCCCAACCATTGTTATGCTTATTGATGATGATGCCAATACCCAACTTTCACCAAGTATACCCAGGAGCACCGTAACGGCGTTTCAAACCTATGATTGGGCGTTAAATGTCTATCCTGAGGCTGACAGCGTTCCAATTAACATTGGGCAGAGCCAGCCAGTGCGCTTCAATATCCAAGCTGAGCGTCAAGGATTGGGCATGGTTCAGTATCGGGTAGTCGGCAGTTTAGCAGTTGCCAATAGTGGGAATGTTGCTGCTGAAATTGATACAGCCAGTTTGGAAATTCACTATCGATTGGGAACAACCCAGACCTATACCATGGGAGCGGATCTGGTGATTGATCCGCTGGCGTTAACCCTCACAGCAGGTACGAATCGAACCTTCCCGTTCTCGACTACCTTTGTGTTTGCAACTGCCAATGGGAGCGCTCCAAGCAATTTAAGTTATTTGGCAATCGTCGCTAATGTGCGTGCGGTTGATCAAGCTGGCCCACCACGCACGCCTTGGTCGGCAACTCGCACCCTAGCAACAACCCTACCTGCGCCCACAATTCGCGGAGCAACGATCACACTCCAAAGCAATTCGGTGGTTGAGCCGAGTACGCTGGCAGCCATTGCTAGCACTCCAGCGAACTATCAAACCAGTAGTAGTGTCAGCTATCAACATAGTGCCAATGTTACACGGGTGCAAAATGGGCAGGCAATGGTTGTGCATACGGTTTCAATCCCTGAAACTGGTCTGAGTATTCTTGCAGAAACACCGTTGCAAACGAGCAGTGCCACGAATGAAGCGACCTTGGAGTTTCTCGATCTGGAGCCACGAGCTGCCATAACGGTTGATGCAATTCCATTTACTGCAACCCTGCGGGTGTATGATGGCATCAACCTGAACCCTGCTGGGATTAATCTGGTTGAGACCGATGCGTTGCCCTCTGTGCTAACATAGGTGAGACAGATCTGGGATTATGATCTTAAGTCGAGGGCCGCAAGGAGTTCTCATGGCCAGCAAAAAACCAACGCCCGACCAATCAACCCATGACCCCGAAGTTCGGCCC
>NZ_BAABRU010000018.1 GCF_039545135.1 Herpetosiphon gulosus
CGCGATATCACTGCAAAATGGGTCACGCTGCCAAACTGGGCACGGATTCGCAACCAATTGGCCATTCGCTTTGACGGACGCTTTCCGGGGTAATGGGGCGAAATACACAATCTACTTGACAGTCCCTCGTGGTTATTAAAACTTCAACCCTGTTCCCTCGTGGATCAATCTTCATCATGCATGCTATTGCTGAGTCCACTATCTTCAACCCTGTTCCCTCGTGGATCAATCACTGCTAAATGGTACAATCGCCAGCAGTTTAGCGCCATTGCTTGGAGGATTACATGCGCTTTTGGCCATTATGGCTTATCGTGATAATCGGCAGCTTGGTGAGTTGTGGATCTACTGCGCCAGCCTTGCCACCAATCGCCGCCAACCAACCAAACCAAATTTTGTTGCTCAACGAGCTAGATGGAATTGGAGCCAACAGCACAATCACCGTGCTAACCCCAGCATTATTGAGCCAGCCCAATACTATTTTAGCAGCAGCGATCGAGCTAGGTGATCAACCAATTGCCTACCAACCAACTCTCGCAATTCCCGCCCAAACCTTCGCAATAACCAATAGCTATGGCGTTTTGCGGGTGAATGGTGTACTCAAAAGTAGCACCGAATTCGAACCAATCACAGTTAAAGTGGTTGAGCCAACCAGCATTAACCTTGGCGAGCTTAACCAAAATTTGTCAGTCTACAACAACCAAGTCTTGCGGCTCAATGGCACGTTGTTGCTTAAAGATCAAGCAGCCTTGCTGGTTGAAGAGGTTGGTAGCGGTGGCGTACCGACCGCTAATGCTGCCCAAATCACGGTTGAACAAATTCCCAGCCAATCGCCGCTTGTGCAACAATTGCCCAACGAACAAGGCAACATCCGCTATGGCCAAATCACGCTAGTTGGCATGTTGCGCGGCAAAAGCTTGCATGTGTTTTGGGTGGAAGCCCAGCCCTAAGCTAGAAATGGACTCGATTTTAGCCCGTTTGCAGGCCAGCAAAACGGGCTTTTTTTAATGCGCTGAATGTGCTACGCTCGATGTTAAAAACTGTGTTCAGGCTGCGAGGCGATGCATGAAAGATTCCAAGTCGATGCCACTGATGCCGACTGCAAGCACACCCCGATCAACCGCTAGTTTCTTGCAGGAACTGGTGAATGAGCCTGTGCCCAGCAGCCCGATTGCTAACCTGCCCCGCCGCACAGCTCCAATGGGCATGTATGAACGTTGGTTGAGCACCTTGGCCTATCTGAGTATTATCGGCTTGGCAATTTTAATTTGGTGGATTGGGGCACAGTTTACTTTGGCATTTTTGGCTGGGCTAGGCTTGAATTTGGCGTTGCTTGGTACGGCTCAATGGTTTATTCCAATCGTCATCACAGCAATCGAAGTGGCCTGTTGGCCACGCCGCGCGATCAATCAACATGTATTGGCGGTATTTGCCTTGGTCGGCGGCTTGGATTTAATTACCAGCGTGATTGGTTGTGTGCGCTGGCTCAGCAACCAGCAATTACCACTCTCAACAACCTGGCTTTGGATTTTGAGCCTCGCGATTGCAGCGTTATGTGCCTTCTGGCCTGAACGGCTTGCACGAGCAGCAGTCGGCGAATTAAGCCGTTTGTGGCGGTAATTGAGGCTATAGGCTTTTGGCTATCGGAAATTTTCGAATTATGGATGAGTGGGCTAGCCTTGAAGGATAGATCGCCATCACGTTCCGAACCACGAAATCCGAGGTTCATCGATGGATGCCTGGTGTCCACTGATTGTCCTTGAGGGGGTGCAGGGGGATTAAAGCCCCCTGCGTTTCCCGCCTTGAGGCGGGACGGAAGGGTGGTGATCACCCATAAGCTTATATCATCAGCCGATGATTAAAAACCACAAATACCCATGCTAGCAAGCGCTGGGTATTTGCGATTTTGTTCGAGACCAGACCAGGAAAACTATCGGAGGCTGCGTTGATTGTTGGCGTGTCGGTTCAGCAATCAACATAAACATAATAGCACAAAAGTTCTATTCTGGCAAGTAGTTAATTCACAACCATGGAGCCAATTTCGGGGTTGCATCTGGATAAAGGTGGTTGGGCTTGGACGCTGAGGCAGTACAAATTGGGGCATTAATTTTGGCAATGGCCTTGGTGGCCTTGATGTTTCGTCAGCGCTTTGGCCGCGATTGGCGCGAATTTCGGCTGTGGCAAGCTCAACAACGGGCGAATCAGCCTGAACCAACCACCATCAGCCAATTTAAACCCTTGGCGACCAGTCTCGATCCACGGACTTTGCCCGAAGCTGGCACAGCATTGCTCAATCCACCCCATGATCTACGAGTTTTAGCCCACGAATTGCGTCAAACCAACAAACGTTTTGTGTTGCCCTTGGGCTGGCGTAGTGTTCAGGGCGTGGTTTCGTTGGTGCATGGCTCGTTGATCGACGATTTTACCCATGTACAAGTCAGCGGGGCAACTGGCTCGGGCAAAGATGGTTGGGTGCGCACCGCGCTGCTCTATCTGTGTCTCACCAATCCTGCTGAGCGCTTGCAATTGGCCTTGGTTGATGGTAAGGCGGGCTTATCGTGGCTAGGTTGGCGCGAAAAAGCCCATGTTGGCTTATTTGCTGAAGCGGAGCATGAACTAGCTCCAGCCTTGACATGGCTGACTGAACAGCGTTTGCAGCGCCAAAAATTGCTCAAGGCCGCTGAATGCGAGCGCTGGGAAGAATATCAAGCTCACGATCTGCCCTTATTAGTTGTGTTTATCAGCGAATTGACCTTGCTCGAACAAGCAATCGGAGCTAAACAGCTTGAGCAATGGCTCAATAGCGAGTTGACCAGTGGCCGCGCCGCTGGCATTCGCTATATTATCGCCACTCAAACATTTAGCAATTTGAGCACCCGTTTTCGTTCGCAAATCAGCTTGGCTGTGGCTGGCTATCAACCGCGTGATGATGCTGATGAGCCAAATACGACGCTTCCAACCAAAGCCTTCCCCAGTAGTGCCTTGCCACCATCGCGTTTGCCCTGCCCACCCGCAGGCGCTGGCGTATTTAGCTGTGTTCAAGGCCGCAATGCCGTCACGGTACGTACCAGCTTTATCGATAAAACTCAGCGCCAACAATTGCTGAGCCTCTTGCCAGACCGCCAACAAGCCCTGCCAATTCTCGAAGTTGCACCAACTAAAGCAGCCAGTTTGCCGATTGCCACCGAACAACCTTTGATTGCCCTCGCCCAAACCCCCAGCCAAAGCTACAATCGCTATGATTTGGCCCAACTTTTGTTGCAATACCTCAATCGCCCCGACCAATTGCTCGATAGCGAGCTTTTTCGCAATGCTTGCAGCATCGAATACAAACGGTTGCGCAGTTATGCTGGTGTGGCACGCTTGTTTTGGGGCAAAGATGCCGCTCCCAACAAAAGCCGCCTGATCAAGCAAGCCCTCGAACGCCAAGCTAACCCCAATGAGCAAGAAATGTTAGCCAATTTGCTTGGCACGGTTGCCTAAACCTCAATTGTGTACTAAAAAGGTTGTTAAATCTTTCACAAAGAGAATTAAATCAACACGCAGTAATCAACGCAAACGCGGTACACTTTCTGCAATGAATTGATAAGCGAACCACGATCAGTTGAGGAATAAACGATGCAAACTCTGCAAGCAGGCACTATCGTACCGAATTTCACCCTTCAAACCGCAATGGGCGAACGATTTAGCCGCAATGATCTCCGTGGCAAAGCCGCCCTTGTCATTGTGTTTTTGCCCGCCTACGATGGCTTGAATCCAACCTATTTGGCTAATCTCAGCACCGCCGTTCAGCGCTGGTCGCATGAACAAAAAGCTGTGGTTATTTCAGCTGAGGCCTTGCCGCCAACCGAAGGCTTAATCGTGCTGCGCGACCCAGAGGCCAAGGTCATTACCCAATTTTTGGGCGAAGGCAAGGGCGGTTGGTTTATCACCGATCGCTATGGCGAGCTGTATGCCCAAGGTCAAGCACTCTCGACTGCCGATTTACCCAAACCCATGAGCCTCAGCGAATGGCTCGAATACGTCAATATGCGCTGTAGTGGCTAGACAAAAGGATGAGGGATGAAGGATAAAGGATGAAATTGATCCACGAAGAACATAAAACATAGGGATGCGCGATTGATTGATTGGGATCGTGGGCGATGGTTTAAGTTATCAGTAACAGAAGTATAATTTGTGAAATCTGTGTAATTCGTGGCTAAAAATATATATTCCTATTGCCAATAGCCATTTATAGAACCGAGATAAATATGGTTTATCCAACCACTTCCAGCGATTAAGGCTGCTCCAGCTTTAATCGCTGGTTTGTTTTAGTTGGGGATCGGGGGCCAGACAGCTTAATTTCAATAGTTTCAAAACTCTGATCCCTGAACCCTAGCCTCTGATCCCTCAATTAATTTTGGGTATTGACACACAGTGTGTCATTTGAGATAATAGCAGTCATGCGGCGCAGGATTGAATCAAAAAAATCAAGCATATAGGAGTGTGTTTATGATCAAGCAAGCGATGGTTCGTGGCATTGCAGGATTGACCTTGATTGGCTTGTTGACAGCGTGTCAATCGGCGGAATCGACCCAACCAAGTGCAACGACGGCTCCAGCAGCGGCTCACACCCAAATGGCGCATGCCAGTAACACTACCGCCAGCCAACCAGCCAACAATCCAGCGCTTGATACAGCGCTTGATCCTAGCCGTGGGCAAGAAATTGGCTATGTTTATGAAGCATTTTTAAGCCCGCACCAAGAGCCAGGCGAAGAAGAAGATGCGCCAGCGTTTACGCCCGATGAGCTACTTTCAAGCGCTCCATCGCAGCCCCGCGCCAATCGCACTTCACGCGGCCACGGTTTCTTGCGAATTACCAAAGATCTCAGCAAGGCCTATGTTGATGTTAAACTCGAAAACGTCAAACCCGAAGATGTGGTGATGTTTCATATTCACTGTGGCAAGCCCGATATCCTTGGCCCAATCTTGATCGACTTCGCCTTCTCGGGCAATATTCAAGAAAATTTGGCTGATGGGACGTTTTCGGTCGAGCTAACCAATACCGATATCGAAAAGGAAAGCGAAGCAGGTTCGGGCTTATTGGGCTTGTTCACGGCTGGGTGTCCGATTGTCCCAGGCTTGCCCGATGAAGTTCAAACAATTTCGGGCATGCAGCATATCGCAGAGCAAAGTGAGCTTTATTTCAATCTGCACACCAAAGGCCAAACCTTCTATGGCGATATTCGTGGCAAATTGCAACCAGTCAAAAATCCTTAAATTGGCCGAAGCTGCGCTCCCTGCTCATATCTGGGCAGGGAGTTGCATTTAACAAATCAACCCCAAATGCGATATGCTACAATGCCTAAGCTAGTTTTGGCGAGAAATAGGGCTGTATGCAGATTGCAATTGATGCTAGTCGTTTGGCGGTTGGGCAGCGCACTGGCACCGAATCATATACAACTGAATTAGTGCGAGCGCTGGCTCAAACTGACCGTACCAACCACTATTGCTTATATGTTAATCAACTCCCCGCAGCGTTGCCCCCGTTAGGCCGCAATTGGCAGATCAAGCCGATTCCTGCGCCACGTTTGTGGACGCACTTGCGACTTGGCCCAACGTGGCAGATCGATCGGCCAGATGTGGCGTTTGTGCCAGCCCATGTCTTGCCAAGTTTGCCGCCGCGCCGTAGCGTTGTGACGATTCACGATTTGGGCTACGAGCACCACCCTGAATCGCACCCCGCCCGTCAACGGCTATATTTGCGCTACTCAACCTTGTGGAGCGCTCGTATGGCCAGCCAAATTATTGCGATCTCCGAAGCCACCAAGCGCGATCTATTGCACTACACCGGCATTGCCGCCGAAAAAATTAGTGTGATCTACCACGGTGTGCACGAGCGGTTTTATCCCCATTCAAGCGAGCAAATTAAAGCAACTGCCGCTAAATATGGCTTGCATGACAAATACCTCTTATTTATCAGCACGATCCAGCCGCGTAAAAATTTAGTGCGCTTGATCGAAGCCTATGCCCAAGCTCGTCAATACTGCCCTGATTTGCCGATGTTGGCCTTGGGCGGCAAAACTGGCTGGCTCACCGAACAAATTACCCGACAAGCTCAACAGTTAGGAATCAGCCAATATGTGGCCTTTTTAGGCTATGTGGCCGATGACGATTTACCAGCGCTGCTCAGTGGTGCGACAATTTATCTGTTGCCATCACTCTACGAAGGCTTTGGCATGACCGTGTTGGAAGCGATGGCTAGCGGTGTTCCAGTCATTACCAGCAATGTAAGCAGCTTGCCTGAAGTTGCTGGCGATGCAGCCTTGTTGGTTGAACCAACCCAAACCGATACAATTGCCGCAGCGATTGTTGAGCTTTGGCAAAACCCACAGCAACGCCACGATTTAGCCCAACGCGGCTTAGCATGGGCCAAACAATGGACATGGCAGCGCTGTGCTGAGCAAACTTTAGCAGTTCTAACAACGGTTGGCCAACATGGCTCATTCTAAAAAACGGTGGGTGGAGGAAGCATGCGCATCGAAGATTTAATTGGCAAGCAACTTGGGCGCTATACGATTAAGCGCATTCTTGGGCGCGGCGGTATGGCCGCAGTATTCGAGGCCGAGGATACCATTTTGAGCCGATTGGTGGCGCTCAAAGTTTTATATGCGCAATATGTTGCCGATGCTAGCCTTGTTGAGCGCTTTCGGCGTGAGGCAATTTTGGCGGCTCGCTTGGAGCATGCGCATATCGTGCCAATTTATGATGTTGGCGAATCCGATGGCGTGGTCTATATCGCCATGAAACTGCTGGCTGGGCAATCATTGCAAGATAGCTTGTTAATTGATAGCACCTTGCCGCCAGAACGCGTTGGCGAAATTGTGCGTCAAGTTGCGAGCGCCTTAGATTATGCCCATGGTCGTGGGGTGGTACATCGCGATATCAAGCCAGGCAACGTGATGCTTGATGCTGATAATCAAGTTGTTTTGACTGATTTTGGGATTGCCAAATCGCTTGATGCCCCAGGCCTTACCACTACTGGCGTGATGGTTGGCACGCCCGATTATATGGCTCCTGAGCAGATCGATAGCAAAATTGGCCCGGTTGATGCGCGGGCTGATATCTATTCGCTGGCGGTGATGGCCTATCGCATGTTGACTGGGGCACGACCCTTCGATGGCTCGACGACTGATATTCTGCTGGCGCATCTTTCGCGTGTGCCCGAAGCGGCTTCATTGCGTAACCCACATGTGCCGCCATCAATTGATGCAGTGCTCAGTGCGGCGCTGGCTAAAAAACCTGCTGATCGGACCAAATCGGCAGGCTTATTTGCCCGAGCTTTAAATGAAGCCATTGGCTCGCCCACTGGGATTGCGGCCACTCCGCCGCCTGGGGCCAAGCAAGCAGTGGTCATTCCGAGTGTTGCCGCTGAACAAATTGTGGCCAAGGCCCAAGGTGCAGGCCAAACAGCTGCAAGCACCCGTCACAAACGCCCATCAACCTGGCCAATTCTATTGTTAATTGGCTTGATTATTACCGGCGTGCTGATGTTTGTCACTGATACCGTTTTGGATAATCGCCAAGAGGCCAAACAGACCCTTGCGACTGAAGCCGCCGAACGGGGTCAATATCAAACCCAGGTTGCCCAAATTGGGGTAACCCAAACCGCTTTAGCCGCCCAAATCAACCAAACACCAACCGCAACTCTGCCTGTCAGCAGCACCGCCACGGTTGAAGCGAGCGCTCCTAGCCCTACAACTGAGGCTGAGCAACCAAGCCAAGCTGCTCAAGCAACCGCTCGGCCCGTTGCAACTCAGGTAGTTCCAGTAGCAGCAAGCCCTACGCTTGCCCCAACCAATAATCCGCCAACCCCAACCGTGGCAACTCCAACGGTTTTGGCAGCCTGTATTGGGCCATTGCAAGGTGGTTTTGGCACACTTTGGCGCACTAATCCCAACATTGCCGAAGCGTTGGGCTGCCCGAGTAGTGGCGAGGCCGCTAGCACCGCCTCAATTCAATATTTCGATGGCGGTATGATGTATTGGGTTGGCAATAGCGACCAAATTTATGTTTACTATAGCGCGGCGGCCAGCGGCTCGTGGCAAAGTTTTACCAACCCTAACGATCCTTCATATGACGAGCCACGCGAAACCGCACCTGCTGGCAAATTGGAGCCAATTCGTGGCTTTGGTACGCTTTGGCATACGATTAGTGATATTCGCTCAGCATTAAGTTGGGCCAATAGCCCCGAATACCCAATTACTGGTGTGGTGCAATATTTCCCCAATGGCATGATGTTGTTCTCGCCAGCCCTCGAAGGTCGTCCAGACCGCATTTGGGTCATGACCAATGACGGCAGTTGGACGCGCTATACCGATCCAAATTAAAGGCAGAAGTCAAAAATCAAAAGAGGATAAAGCCAAAAGGGAGCGCTGCAGATAGAGAATGCTTATTGAAACCACGAAGGACACGAAGAGTACAAATTATCTCTCTACAAACCCATCAATTTCGCTGTCACCTCTCTATCAGTACATAGATGCTCAAAAAGGGAACTATGGTAGTCCATAGTTCCCTTTGAGTAGTAATTTGTTACTAGGTAAGTTACTTATCGTCTTTATTCAATGAATCAAGGGTTATTTGTGTTACTACGCGTATGTTGTAGACTATCATAATAATACCCGAGTCTGGTATAAGTTGATAGTTATTAGAAACAACACACAAGACTATTCCAATAACCGAAACTAAAAAGATGATCAACTTCAAATATGACTTGTCCATAAATAGAAAGCCTCCACATATGTAGATAATTGCTCGACCAACCAATCGGACTTGGAGTAGTCATTCATCCACATATATATTTGGAGGTTGACTATTCCTTTTTTATTCTCACAAAGGCTATTGGCTCTTTGGAGGTTTAAAGTGGGAAAATGGACAGAACGTCATAAAAACTCCTACATGAATATAGCAGTAAGAAATTCACTGCTGCCTAACAGTATACAACATGTTGTGGCTGAATCAATACGTGTATTTTATACTATGCGTTTCAGTATTTGACGAAACTAAGAAATAGCTATACCATGGGATAGTCCCGTTTCGAGGGGTTTAAAACGCAATGTTTGATTCCTTTTTTATTCTCACGATAATAACAAAGGCTTTCAAAAAATAGAAGAGCTTGCCTTCAAGGCAAGCTTGTTCTATTTTAGCTATTCTGATCTATTGATGATCAAAATAATTTTTAGTATTCTATGAACATACAAGAGCCAAGAGCCTATAGCCAAGCGTTCATTTTCGTGCAATTCGTGGCTAAAAATACCTTGATGTTCTAAGCTGCTTAAACAACAACATCCCCATGCTGCCCGTAAACAACATGGGGATTATTGGTTTTAGTGATTAGGCGGTTTTGGCCAATTGACGTAGAACGGTGTGGAGAATCCCACCGTTCTTGTAGTATTCAACTTCAACTGGCGTATCGATCCGCACGACAGCTTGGAAGCTGAGTTCGCTGCCATCAGGGCGTACTGTCCGCACGGTCAATTCTGAGCGAGCTTGTAAATCGGCGTTGATGCCTTCGACTGAGAAGGTTTCGTCGCCTTTCAAGCCAAGGCTAGCCGCCGATTCGCCAGCGCGATATTGCAATGGCAACACGCCCATCCCGACCAAGTTCGAGCGGTGAATCCGTTCGTAGCTTTCGGCAATGACTACTTTTACGCCTAGGAGATAGGTGCCTTTAGCAGCCCAGTCGCGTGAACTACCAGTGCCATATTCCTTGCCAGCCAAAATCACCAACGGCGTGCCGCTAGCTTGATAGGCCATTGAGGCATCGTAAATCGATTGTTGTTCGCCAGTTGGGAAGTAGAGTGTATAGCCGCCTTCAACCCCATTCAACAACAAGTTTTTCAGGCGGATGTTGGCAAATGTGCCACGCATCATCACTTCGTGGTTGCCACGGCGTGCACCATACGAGTTGAAATCTTGTGGCTCAACCCCATTATCAATCAAATACTTGGCGGCTGGGCTATTTTTAGCGATCGAACCTGCTGGCGAGATGTGGTCAGTGGTTACCGAATCGCCCAACAAAGCCAAAACCCGTGCGCCCTTGATATCGCCGATTGGCGCTGGCTCAGGCTGCAAATCTTGGAAGAATGGCGGATGTTGGATATAGGTCGAGTCGTTGTTCCAAGCATAGATATTGCCAGTTGGCGCTTGCACGCGCTTCCAAGCATCGCTGCCAGCAAAGACATTGCCATATTGTTGGGTAAACATTTCAGGCTTGATCGCTTTGCGCACGGTTTCTTGAATTTCACTTTGGCTTGGCCAAATGTCGCGCAAGTAAACTGGATTGCCTTCTTTGTCGTTGCCCAATGGCTCAGTTGCCAGATCAAGATTGATCGTGCCAGCCAAGGCATAGGCTACAACCAATGGTGGTGAGGCCAAATATGCCGCCTTGACCAGTGGATTGATCCGGCCTTCAAAGTTGCGGTTACCGCTCAACACGGCAGCAGCAACCAACTCGCCTTCTTGCACGGCGGCGGCAACTGGCTCGGGCAACGGCCCGCTATTACCGATACAAGTGGTACAGCCATAACCAACAACGTGAAAGCCCAGTGCTTCAAGTGGCTCAATCAATTCGGCTTGTTCAAGATAGCTTGAAACCACCCGTGAGCCAGGAGCCAAACTGGTTTTGACGTAAGGAGCAACAGTCAAGCCTTTTTCGACGGCTTTTTTGGCTAGCAAACCAGCACCCAACATCACCGATGGGTTTGAGGTGTTGGTACAGCTGGTGATCGAGGCAATGACGACAGCGCCATGACCAATTGTGGCCGAATGACCGTTATTTTGCACCGTAGCAGTGTTTTCGGCCTTCTCAGTTGATAAGGCAAAACCACGCTCAGCGATTGGTGCGGTCAACGATTTTTGGAACGAAGCCTTGGTGTTTTGTAATTCGACCCGATCTTGCGGGCGCTTGGGGCCAGCAACGCTTGGCACAATCGTCGAAAGATCTAAATGCACAGTGTCGGTATATTCGGCTTCGGGTGAGTTGGCATCAAGGAACAAGCCTTGAGCTTTGCTGTAAGCTTCGACCAAATCGGCCAATTCATCCGAGCGGCCAGTGCTGCGCAAGAAGTGGATAGTTTCTTGATCGACGGGGAAGAAGCCCATGGTTGCGCCATATTCGGGAGCCATATTGGCAATCGTTGCGCGGTCTGAGAGCGCCATATTGGCCACGCCTGGGCCATAGAATTCGACGAACTTGCCGACCACACCTTTTTTGCGCAGCAATTCGGTGACGGTCAAGGCTAAGTCAGTCGCGGTCGCACCTTCAGGCAATTGGCCAGTTACTTTGAAGCCAATCACTTCAGGCAAGAGCATGTAGATTGGCTGACCAAGCATAACTGCTTCGGCTTCGATCCCGCCAACACCCCAACCAACCACGCCAAGACCATTGATCATGGTGGTGTGTGAGTCGGTGCCAACCAACGAATCAGGCAAGGCTACCAATTCGCCTTCTTCGGTGAACACTTGAACAACTTTTGCCAAGTATTCAAGGTTGACTTGGTGCACAATCCCGGTTTCGGGTGGCACGACGCTGAAGTTATCGAAGGCTTGCTGACCCCATTTCAAAAACTCATAGCGCTCGGCGTTGCGTTCAAATTCGCGTTCGGCATTGAAGAACAAGGCCATTTTTGAGCCGAATTGATCAATTTGCACCGAGTGGTCAATTACTAAATCGACCGGAACTAGTGGGTTAATACGTTGGGGATCGCCACCTTGCTGAGCCATCGCAGCCCGCATTGCAGCCAAGTCAACTACTGCCGGAACGCCCGTGAAGTCTTGCAAAATTACGCGGGCTGGCTTAAACGGAACTTCAATTTTTTCGGGATTGGCGGCATTCCAACGCGCCATATTCTCAACATCTTGTTTGGTTACGGCAAAACCATCGTTGTTGCGTAGCATAGCTTCCAACAACACCTTGATTGAGAACGGCAATTTGGAGACAGTGGCAATCCCAGCTTCTTCGAGTTTGTTGAGCCGATAGTAAACCAACGACCGATCACCGACGGTCAACGTGGCTTTGGCCCCAAAATCATCTTGGCGTTTGTGCGTCATCGCAACCTCTCTAGGCACTAATGGGTCATCCCAAGCATCAGGACATGCTGGGTCTAGAACAATTGCTTGTTTCTAGTTCTAGCTTCTATGGTACTCGCCGCCTGCCGTTCCTGCAACTAGAGAGACCCTTGGCTTAACATAGGCTTTATCTATGCTTAATCGTGTTTGTAATAGAAATTTCTTTGAGCATTGATCTACGAAGGAGACGAAGGGCCGGAACCACGAAGGACACGAAGAGCGCGAAGGGTTCGTATTTATGGATTTGTCCATTTCATCCTTCGTTCACCACCCTTCCGTCCCGCCTCAAGGCGGGAGACGCAGGGGTTTGCATCCCCTGCACCCCTAATATTCATCTTGTGGATTGTTATTGTTGGTTCCAAGAACGACCCTTGGTGTGCTTCGCATCCTTCGCGGTTTCGGGATTGCTGATCTCTGACAGCTGGTCTCTAATCCTTCGCTCACCACCCTTCCGTCCCGCCTCAAGGCGGGAGACGCAGGGGTTTGCATCCCCTGCACCCCTAATATTCATCTTGTGGATTGTTATTGTTGGTTCCAAGACCGACCCTTGGTGTGCTTCGCATCCTTCGCGGTTTCGGGATTGCTGATCTCTGACAACTAGCCCCTTGCCCCTAACTAGAAAGCTAGCAAGGATGTGCTATGATGAAGCTGCGCTGTTTTGTGTGAAGGAAGTACATTCGCCGTTATGTATGCCCACGTTGCCCTGAATGCCTATTTGCCCGATAACCCCGAGGCGATTTTGACCTACGCTGTGCCGCCGCATCTCCGGCCTTTGAGCGTTGGCGCGTTGGTTTGGGTTCCGCTTGGGCCGCGTCGCGTGCAGGGCGTGGTTTTAGAATTTAGCACTCAACGACCTCAAGGCTTTGTGGTGCGCGATATTTTAGAACACGCCGACCCCGAAGCGATCGCCGCGCCAGCTCAATTGGCCTTGGCCCAATGGTTTAGCCAAACTCAGGCCGTGCGGCTGTGGGACGCTGTGCAATTGACCATGCCACCTGGGGTGAAGCAAGAAATTGAGCGCACATGGCGGCCAACCGAGCATGGCCAGAAGATCGAGCTTGGCACACTCGATGAGCGCGAACGGGCAATTTTGTTTCATTTACGGCGGGTTGGCGAGCAAAGCGAACGTCAGCTCCGCGTCGATTTACGTGGCTCGGACGCTGATCTGCGACGTAGTTATACCGAGTTGCATGAACGTGGCTTGATTGCCTTGGGTAGTTTGGTTTCGCGACCTGCGGCTAAACCTAAGCGCGAATGGAGTGCCAAGCCAACCAGCGCCAATCCTGCCGAAGCCTTGGCTGAGTTGAGCAAAGCTCCACGCTTGGCCGCAATTTTTCAGGCAATTTTAGAGCAAGCAGTTGATGGTGAACTGGTGCTGTTGCCCGAGTTGCGTGATGTTGGCGCAACCTTGAACCATTTACGTAGTTTGGCCTTGCGCAATTTGATTCAGCTTGAGCAAATTGAGGTACGCCGCGACCCCCTGCTTGGCCGCATCCCGCCCTTGGAGTTCCCACCCGAACTGACGCTTGAGCAAGAACGCGGTTGGCGGCAGATTGTTGCGGCCCAAGATACAGCAAGTCGAACTGGCAAAGCTAAACCAATCTTGTTGCATGGCGTGACGGGTAGCGGCAAAACCGAGCTGTATTTGCGGGCAATTGGCCGGGCCTTGCGTAATGGCGGACAAGCCTTGGTGCTCGTGCCCGAAATTGCCTTAACAACCCAATTGGTTCGGCGTTTTGCCGCCCGCTTTCCGCAACAATTGGCGGTGCTACACTCCGAACTGAGCGTTGGCGAACGCTATGATGAATGGCGGCGCTTGCGGCGCGGCGATGCCCAAGTAGCAATTGGCTCGCGTTCAGCAATTTGGTCGCCGATGGGCAAATTGCAGTTAATTATTGTTGATGAAGAACACGAACATTCCTTCAAACACGAAGCCACGCCCTACTATCACGCCCGTGATTTGGCAGTGAAATTGGCTGAATTAGCTGGAGCCGTGTTGATTTTGGGCAGCGCCACGCCCTCGCTAGAAACTGCCTACGCTGTGCAGATCAACAAATATGAAGTTTTGGAATTACACGAACGGGTTGGGCGCAAAACGGTGGCGGGAGTCACCAAAGCTGATCCCATTCCCATGCCGCCAGTACAAATTGTGGATATGCGTAGCGAACTCAAGGCTGGAGTGCGTTCGATGTTTAGTCGTCCCTTGCAAAGCGCGATTCAACGTACCCTCGATAAGCGCGAACAAACAATTTTATTTTTGAATCGGCGCGGGATTGCCTCATTTGTGATGTGTCGCGATTGTGGTACGACGATTCAATGCCCACGTTGTGCCGTAGCCTTGGCGGTGCACGCAACCGAGGGCGATCCAGCTGCGCCTGCAACCTTGCGTTGCCACTATTGTGGCCATGTCGATTGGGTTCCGCGCAACTGCCCAAGCTGTTTCAGCACCCGCATTCGCGATTTTGGGGTTGGCACGCAACGAGTGGTCGAAGAAGTCAAATTGCTCTATCCCCAAGCGCGGGTGATGCGTTGGGATCGCGATGTGACTGGGCGCAAAGGCTCACACGAAGCGTTGCTGAATCAATTTACTCAGCACGAAGCCGATATTTTGGTGGGAACCCAAATGGTTGCCAAGGGCTTTGATTTGCCGTTGGTCACCTTGGTTGGGGTAATCACCGCTGATACTGCCTTGAATTTGCCTGATTTTCGTTCAGGCGAGCGCACATTTCAATTGTTGGCTCAAGTGGCGGGGCGGGCAGGGCGGCGGGCGGGCGGTGGTCAGGTGATTATCCAAAGCTATAATCCTGAACATTATGCGATTCAAGCCGCCGCGCAGCACGATTATCGTCAATTTTATCGCGAAGAAATTGCCTTTCGTCGCACCGCCCACTACCCACCATTCAGCCGCTTGATTCGCTTTATGACTCAATCGCCATCGAACAAAACTGTCGAGCGGGTTGTACGCCAATTCGATACCCAATTGCGCGAGGAGCTAGAACGGCGGCGCATCCGCGATTGGGCGATTATTGGGCCATCGCCAGCCTTTTTGCAAAAAGTGCGCGATCTCTATCGTTGGCATATTTTGGTGCGCCTGCCCTACCCCACTGATCTGCTGCACGACTTGAAAATCCCCTCAGGCTGGACGATCGACGTTGATCCAGTTAGTTTGTTGTGATCGGCGAAGGGCACGACGGCTGACACCACGAAGGACGGGAAGAGCACGAAGCCGCTAGGGATCAGCGTTCAGGGATCAGGTTAAAGCACCCTGTTGCAAATTTCTGACTCCTAGCCCCTGACTCCTGACCCCTCACTCTGCGCCTCTGCGTTAAACTTGTTCATGATCGCTTGCCCCTGAACCCTGATCCCTAGCTCTGATCACTCACCAAAACGGCTTTGCGGCGGGTAAACAGCTTGGCAAGTTGCAACACCAGCCCAATCAACAAAGCTAGTACGGCGATCAGCGCATATTCGATTACTGGGATTCGCACAATTTCATCGATTTTGTCCCAGCCACGCCAGGTGTAAATGCCAATCACCAACGCGAGATAGCCGCCACCAAGCAGCCAGCGCCAAGCCTTGCTTAAGCCCAAGCCATGCATTTGGGTGATCACGAAAATGCCGAAAAAGCCAAAGAAGAACATCGGCCAAAAGCCAGTTGGCCCAGCTTGAACGAAGGCCACCATCGTGCCGTGGAACAGCACCATGACCTCTTGGGCTAACATCCACCAGCGATTAACGTGAATGCGGGTGAGAAACAAGCTGCCTTGGAGCAGCAAAAAGAACATATAGATGAACCCAACCAAATGGCCGCTGCTGGTTTCCATCGGGTGATACCAGAAGGTGTAAATCGCTGCCCATGAGAAAACATAGCCATGATATTGCCGTGCAGCTCGGCCAATTTCCTTGCCGATTGGTGCACGCTTGCCCATAAACAAGCCACGGCGGCTATTCTCCATTAACAAAATCCAGACCAGCATCACAATTACTGAGCCTTGCGAACTGAAGATCGACACATCTTGGGCGAGGCCGTCATACCAAAAATGGGTCTGGATGAAATGCAAAATGATGAAGAGGGCATTTGCCCCGAGCGCTACCCAATTGATCGTTTGTAAGCCCTTGGTATATTTTTTGACTCGCGTTTGAGCGTAGTAAATCGCACCCCAAATCGTTAGTTGATGCAGCAAATAACCACCCCAAGCGGTTACTCGTGACCAAAGCGTTGGGTTGGGCAACTGCCAATAATACCAACTTGCGCCTTGATCGGGCAGCTTTTCGATCGCGTGTAAGCGCTGACCAGCCCACCAAATCAGCGCGGTAAAGCCAAAACTGAATAAAATTCCCAGCCAAAGTGCCATTTGGGCTGAACGCGGCTGCGACTGATCAAGCGACGATTGCATACAAAACCCCTTTGATAGAAGGATGAAGGATGAGGGATGAGGGATGAAAAAGAACAGAGAACAGAGAGCATAGCTGTAATGGTTCATTGGGTTGGCAACCAGTGCTCGTTCCCTCACCCCCAGCCCCTCGCCCACGGCGGCGGGCGAGGGGAGCACTGTTGGAGCGGTTCCCCCTCGCCTCGCGGGCGGAAGAGGGGGTCAGGGCATGCTGGCCGTTGTTAACGCGATAAACCATTACACATAGAACAGAGGACAGCTGATGCTCTTCGTGTTCTTTATGGTTTTGTTGGCGTGCTCTGCTTGTCCTGAGTGGTTAGAAATTTCATCCTTCATAATTCATCCTTCATCCCTACGTAAACGCTTGCTATTTGGATTGAACAATGCCATGATAAGCTTGAAATGAATTAGCAACGCAATAGTCGCTTCTTGGTATAATGGGGCGCACCAAGGCCGAGGCACATATGCGAAAATCGTCAACCAATCGGCTACTCCTGTGGGTAGCAATCGCAATCGTTTTGTGGGTGGTAATCCGGCGAACTTCAATCGTCATTGTCGTTCCAGTAAGTGGGTTTGGTTTTCTGGGGTTTCTGGTGGCGAGTGTGATCTTGGTCTGGTGGCTTTTACGAAAAGTGTTTTGAACTCAATGGCAAGGGTGCCATCGACGGCAATGTCGCCGCTTCAAGCATAATAACTTCAATGAGGTTTGATCATGCATCGCATTGCCGTTTTAACCAGTGGTGGCGACTCCCCAGGGATGAATCCCGCAATTCGTGCAGTCACGCGGACTGCGCTCCATGCAGGTTGTGAAGTGTTTGGTGTGTATCGAGGCTATGCTGGCCTGATTCAAAATGATATGCGTCGGCTTGAATATAAAGATGTTGGCGGCATTATCCAACGTGGTGGCACCATGCTACTCACCGCTCGCTCGCCCGAATTTATGACTCCCGCTGGCCGTGAAAAAGCTATGGAAAATTTGCGCTGGCATGGCATCGAAGGCTTGGTGGTGATTGGTGGTGATGGTTCGTTACGTGGGGCCGCTGCCCTGACCGCCGAACATGGCTTACCAACAATCTGCTTACCAGGCACAATCGATAACGATATGTATGGCACTGATATGAGCATTGGTGCTGATACGGCACTCAACACGGTGTTGGAAGCAATCGATAAAATTAAAGATACTGCTTCATCGCACCAACGCGCTTTTATCATCGAAACCATGGGTCGCCATTCCGGTTATTTGGCCTTGATGGGCGGCTTGGCGGGCGGTGCTGAGGCAATTCTGATTCCCGAAATTCCCGATACCACGATTGAAGATGTGGTTGAAGTGATCAAGCGTTCGTTTCGCAAGGGTAAAACCAACTGCGTGATTGTGGCTGCCGAAGGGGCGCACTTGAACGCTCAAACCATCCAAGACCAAATTAACCAAATCGATGCTGAGGAAAGTGGCTTTAGCTTTAGCTTTCGCACACGGGCCACAATTTTGGGCCATATTCAGCGCGGCGGTTCGCCCTCGGCTTTTGATCGCACGTTGGCGACGCGGCTTGGTTCGGGCGCGGTCGAGTTTTTGCTATCAGGCAAGAATGGTGGGTTGGTTGGCATGCAATCCCGTAAATTAACCGTCACGCCCTATGATGAAGTGCTGGCGAATCCCAAAGTGCTTGATGCCAAACTCTACGAACTTTCCAAAATTCTTGATCGCTACTAAAGAACAAAGAGCATAGAACATAGAACAGAGCGATCATAAGGACTTAATTGATCCGACGAGCGAAAAGAGCATAGCTGAATTTGTTCTATGCTCTTTGTTCTATGTTCTTATGCACAAAGGTACTGGCTATGCAACGCCCAACCTTTATTCCGCCAAGCCCGACTGAGCCACCAACTATGCGTGGCCCACGGGTTACCACAGCCGCACCAATGCCCCGTGCGCCGCTGCCGATTACCCGACCGCTGACTCCTAACGAATTTAACACCGCCTTGGTGCACTTGTATCGTGGCGAATTGACCCGTGCCAACACCTGGCGGGTGCGGCTCGATGGCACAACCAACTGGGCGGTGCTAACGACTGGGGCGACGCTTTCGTTTGCCTTCAGCAGCCCTAGCAACACCCCCGTGATGATTCTGCTCAATTCGTTGTTGATTATGTTTTTCTTGTTTATCGAGGCACGGCGCTATCGTTTTTACGATTTATGGCGGACGCGGGTGAGAGTAATGGAAACCGAATTTTTCGCCGATATGCTTGCACCCGAGCCAGATAGCGATCAGAGCGGGCCACATTGGCGCGAACTGTTGGCGCAAGATTTAATGGAGCCGCACTTTAATATTAGCCTGCTCGAAGCCATGAGTCGGCGTTTGCGGCGCAATTATGTCTGGATTTTTGCGCTGCTGGCTTTGAGTTGGGTCACCAAAGTCGGCATTCATCCCACAATTGCCCAATCGTTTGGTGAGGTGTATGATCGGGCGGCGGTAGGCCCGTTGCCAAGTTGGTTTATGCTCTTGTTTGGAGCTGCCTTCAATGGCGGCTTAGTCTGGCTCGGCTGGCTAGGCGAGCAATCTCAAGAATCAAGTGGCGAAATTCTGAGCCGTAACGAGGCCCGCGATAAAATGGGCAGCGGTACGCCTAACGAATAAACGCCCAATCAGTGGAGTTCTACATGTCACGGATTGTGATCAAAAACGGCTGTATCATCGATCCAGCCCGCAAAACTGCGACCGTCGGGGATTTGGTGCTGGAAAATAATCGGGTACGCGAGGTCATCGAGTTGGCCATGGCTCCCGATTCTTATGGCGATGATGTTGAGTTTATCGATGCTTCGGGCTGTTTTGTGACCCCTGGCTTCATTGATATTCACACCCACTTGCGCGAACCAGGCTTTGAAGGCAAGGAAACAATTGCCACAGGCATGGATGCGGCAGTGCGCGGTGGCTATACCACGATTTGCCCAATGCCCAACACCAATCCTTCGCTCGATTCGGCTCCGCTGATTCGCCAACAATTTGATATTGCTGCCCGCCATGGGCCAATTCATGTGCTGCCAATTGGCGCAGTCACGCTTGGGCGTGAGGGCAAGGTGCTGGCTCCCTTGGTCGAATTGGCCGAGGCTGGCGCACATGGCTTTAGCGATGATGGCTCGCCCGTTTGGGATGCCCACATCATGCGTCAAGCCTTGCTGTATAGCAAAATGACTGGTCGCCCGGTGATGAACCACTGTGAAGATTTGAGCATTGTGCGCGGCGCTCCGATGAACGAAGGGGCTGTTGCCACTCGTTTGGGTTTGAGTGGTTGGCCTGCTGCTGGCGAAGAGGTGATGATCGCCCGTGATATTGCTTTGGCCGAGGAAACTGGCGGGCGCTTGCATATCTGTCATGTCAGCACTGCTGGCGGCGTAGAATTGATTCGGGCCGCCAAGGCTCGCGGGGTGCGCGTGACCGGCGAAGTTACGCCGCACCACTTGACCATGACTGATCGCTGGGTGCTGGGCAGTATGGAGCCGTGGGATGGCAAAGGCCCATACGATCCTTCACAATTAGCGCCTTACGACACCCGTACTCGCGTTAGCCCACCCTTGCGCACCAGCGAAGATGTGGCAGCGCTGATCGCGGGCCTGCGTGATGGCACGATCGACGCAGTAGCTACCGATCATGCCCCGCATACCCATGTCGATAAAGAATGTGAATATGGCTTTGCTGCTCCAGGCTTCACTGGCTTGGAACTAGCCTTGCCCATGGTGTTGACCTTAGTCCAGACGATGCAGATCGATATTGTGGAACTAATTTCGCGGATGACAATTGGTCCAGCGGCAATTATCGATGTGCTGCCAATTTCGTTGGGGCCAAACGACCCCGCCACCTTGACGATTTTTGATCCAGCTGCAATTTGGAAGGTAACTCCAGAAGCCTTGGCCTCGAAAGGCAAAAACAGCCCATTGATGGGCCAAGAGATGCGTGGCCAAGTGATGTTGACCATGATGGAAGGCCAAATCGTCTATCGCCGTGAGCAGTTTGGTGAATCCAGTCGCCGCGAGCATGGCGGAGCCGTTGGCAAATTGAGCGGCGTATTCGATGAAGAAGAGTAGTTTCGAAGGGCTAGCGGTCAGGGACTAGAGGCCAGTCAATTTGAGACCACGAAGGGTGCGAGATGAGTAGGCTATCGGCTATAGACTTTTGGCTATCGAAATTTAAACTATCACATCGATAGCCGAGAGCCTTCAGCCAACACAGCCTCAACCTTCGTGTCCTTCGTGGATCACAAACTCAGCAACCTACACAATTCGTTGAAACCAGCGTAACCAGTTTTGGCCGAGCACATTGGCAATATCGTTTTCGGGCCAGCCCCGCTCGGTCAAGGCTTTGCCAATTTTGGGTAAGTCGCTCCAACGATCAATTTCAGCCGGAATCATCTCAACCCCAAAGCCACCATCGAGGTCGGAGCCAAGCGCCACATGCTGGGTATTGCCTGCAAGCTGACAGATATGCTCAATTTGCGCCACCACATGCTCCAACGTCACATGATTTTTGCTGCCATCCCAATCGGCACGCAGCATGCGGTTGTAGAGCGCAATCCCAATCACCCCATCACGCTCAATAATCGCTTTGATCATCGCATCACTTAAATAGCGATCTTGGTGGTTGGCTCCAGCCAATAAGCTGCGACAATTGGAATGTGAGGCCGAAATTGGCCCTTGAAAGTGTTCAAGCGCTTGCCAAAAACTCTCTTCGGCCAAATGACTAGCATCGAGTGCCACGCCTAGTTTTTGCATCAATTCCAATAATTCCAAGCCCAATGTAGTTAATGGGCCAGGTGCACCAGTGCCACCAGCATAGCGAGTTGCCTGCCAAGCTGGGCCAAGCCAACGCAAGCCCGCCGCATACCACTCGATTAGCTCATCAGGCGTGCGCAGGCCATCGGCTCCTTCCATCAACAAGAGCAACCCTGGCACTGATTGGTTACGAGCTTGAATCGCTTGGAGTGCTGGTTGATTGTCGATAAGGTGCAAAAAGCCAGTAGCACATTGTTGCTTATACCAATTCAGTTGCTCCCATGCTTGGTCGTGGGCTTCATCGGGCGTAGCATAGGCCACGCCATCAAGCGTAGTTTGGGCTTCTGCTGGCAAAATAAAAATTGTGCCACACACAATACTTGGTGTGTGTAAGCCAATTTCGGGCAAGGTGGTGGTCAATGTGCCAGCCTCAGCAATCCATTCAGCGGTTTGTTCAGTTGACCGTTGGCGGCCATGATCGACGGTTTGGGTCAAATCGCGGCCCAAGTTAATTGCGTTATAGGCCAAATCGAGGTGTGCATCAACGAGAATCATGAAGCCTCATTCTAACGAGCGTAGGCCCGTTTCGATTTCATTGCGATGCAGCCGAATATGCAATGAAATCAGATTTAATAGTTGCTCAAGGGTCATCTGTTGCTTTTTAACAAATTCGACGGGTAATGCTAAATCGGCTGGTTGCAAGGTGGCAATGTATTCAGCCAATTGCACCCCAGTTTTATCCCAATGCTGGCGAATTTCGCCAAAGCTCTTGCCTTCCCAAGCAGCAACTTGCTCAATATTCATGCGATCAACATCAAAATCGGGGGCGAAAATTGGGCTGGTATCGCCAGTTTGGGCTTGCTGATGTTGTTTTTGTACCAAGCGTAAAATTTGGCGCGAGGTTAGGGCAATATGGGCCACAATTTGCCAAGCGTTCCAGCCATCATCACGAATTGGCTGATACAAATTAGCTTCGGTTTGCTCAGCAACAATCTTCCAAACCCGTTCAGTTTCTTTGGCGTAATATTCAGCGGCCTTACTCGTCATTGAGCTATCTCCTATACACAGATTGATCTATCATAGCATATTCTGTTTTGCAGGAGCAGTTGATGAGCACTGAACGACTTTATTGGCACGATGCCTATTTGCGCGAATGGTCAGCCCAGATTGTGGCCCGCGATCAGCAACGGGTTGCACTTGATCGCAGCGCTTTTTATCCCGAAGGTGGTGGCCAGCCCGCCGATCATGGCTGGATCAATGGGGTGGCCGTGGTCGATGTGCAGGCTGATGATCAGGATTTGGTGTGGCATACCCTCGCTGCACCAATTGATGCTGAGAGCGTGGAATGTCGCTTGGATTGGCAACGACGCTTCGATCATATGCAGCAACATCATGGCCAACATTTGCTTTCGGCGGCGTTTGATCAGCTATTCAATTGGCGCACGGTTGGTTTCCATCTCAGCGGCGAATATGTCACAATTGATTTGGCGACCTGTGAAGCTAGCCCTGAGCAACTGGCCGAGGCCGAAACCCTAGCCAACCAAATAATTTGGCAAAATTTGCCGATTGTGGTGCGATTTGTAAGCGCTGAGGAGCTTGCCTCGATTGCTTTGCGCAAAGCTCCCAGCGTGACAGGTGCAATTCGCGTGGTTTCGGCAGGCGATTTTGATCATTCAGCCTGTGGCGGAACTCATCCCAACGCAACTGGTGCAGTTGGTCAGATTCATATTCGGCGCAGCGAAAAGCGTGGCGATAGTTTGCGAATTGAATTTGTATGTGGTGGCCGAGCATTGCAGGATTTGCGCTGGAAGAATGCCACGCTAGGCCGAATTGCCGCAGGGTTTAGTGTGGCTCAGCAGCAAACCGAGCAAGCAGTACAGCGTTTACGCGACCAAGAACAACAAGTACGCAAACAATTTCAGCAGGCCGAGCTGCAATTATTGGAGTTCGAGGCCAAAGGGTTGGTGGAGCAGGCTCAGCCTATTGGTCAATTAAAAGTTGTAGCCCATGTTTGGCAGCGCGAACCGCAGATCGTGCGCCAATTGGCCAATTTGGTAGCTCAGGCAGGCGGGGTAGCCTTGTTTGGCGTGGCGGCCAGCAAACCCCAATTAATCTTTGCCGGCCAAGGCTTGGATTGTGGAGCGCTCTTGCGGCAGGTGGTGGCAGCAGTTGGTGGCAAGGGTGGTGGTAGCGCCCAACAAGCCCAAGGTGGCATTGCTGAGGTCAACGATTTAGCTGCGGCCTTGGAGTTGGCGCTTAGCAATTTGCAATCATACTAGTGCGGTTTGGCCCATGAGCCATAAATAGGCCTCATTTAATGTATAGTCGCGGGCTGGTTGCAGCGGATAATTGGTTAGCTTTGGGCCAATCACCCGATACCAATAGCGTCCAGCCTGATAGCGACTTGCAGCAACGGTAAATTGTGGCTCATGCAATGGCTGCTCCGTTTCTAATTCCCAAATTTGCTGGCTGGTTGCAACCATATTGAGTAGGTGCGTAATTGGGCCATAATAGCGAACTTGCTGTTGTAAAATCAACACCTGTTGGCAGGTTTGCATCACATCTTCAACAATATGGGTTGCAATCAGCACAATCCGATCACGACCAAGTTGCTGCAAGAGTTGGCGAAAGCGCATGCGTTCACTTGGATCAAGCCCGACGGTCGGCTCATCGATAATCAACAGCCGTGGATTATGTATCAGCGCTTGGGCAATCGCCAGCCGCCGTCGCATACCACCTGAAAGCTCGCGGATCTTTTTATTCGCATGTTCGGTTAAACCAACCTGCTCGAAGGCTTGCTCGACTGCCTGTTGGCGCAATGATTTGGGGGTTATCCCTCGCACATGAGCTAGGTATTCTAAGGTTTTGTAGGCGCTGAGCCATTGATCAAATTGTGGATGTTGGGGAATATAGCCAAGTTGGCGGCGTAGTTCAAGTTTTTGGCCTTGCTTGCATGGGTCTAATCCAAATACCCGAATTTGGCCCTCGGATGGCTGGAAAATACCACACAGCAGCCGAATTAAGCTGGTTTTGCCTGCACCATTTGGCCCCAGCAGTCCAATCATGCCCGCTTCGATAGTCAGATTGAGATCGCGTAACGCCCAAAGTTTGCCATAGCGTTTGCTGACATGGGCCAGTTCAATTGCCGCCATGGCTACGCTCCTGCAAGGCTAGTTCGGGGTTGAGCACCCACGCAAAAGCTTCGTTTAGCCCAATGCTAGTTGCTGGAGTTGCTTGTACATGCGCTGGTGGTGGGCCAACAATTCGCGATAACATAGCCTCGGCCTGCGGCATACTACTGATGATTCGTCGATGATCGATCGCTAGTGGCGCGGTATGTTGGCAATCCCACACTGCTCCGGCAGCGATGGTCTCTGCAATTAATGCTTGGATGTTGCCATGATAGCGTGTCGTTTGTTGCAAGATAATCACATCATTGCAGGTTTGCTCAATATCTTCGACAATATGGGTTGAAAAAAGAATCAAGCGTTCAGCTGCAATTTGGGTGATCAAATGGCGAAACCGCAGGCGTTCCTCAGGATCTAAGCCCGCCGTTGGCTCATCAAGAATCAGCATAGTGGGATCATTCAGCATTGCTTGGGCGATTGCCAAGCGTTGCAGCATGCCACCTGAGAGGGTGCGAATTTTAGCATTGCGCTTTTCGGTTAGACCAACCAGACTCAAACATTCCTCGGTTCGGGCGAGGCATGCAGCTTTGTTGCCAAGGTCGCGCAATTGGGCGAGATGCAGCAAAAACGACTTAACGGTCCATTGAACAAAAAATTGCGGATGCTGTGGCACATAGCCAAGTTGCCGTCGGGCCGCTAATAATCCGCGATCAGTGGCGATATCATGGCCAGCAATGCTAATGTTACCAGTGTCGGGTCGTAGAAAGCCGGTGATCATTTGCAGCAAACTGGTTTTGCCTGCGCCATTTGGCCCAAGCAAGCCCACTACGCCCGACATCAAATCCAAATCAATATTGCTGACGGCTGGCGTTTTGCGATAGGCTTTTGAAACATTGGTTAATCTGAGCAGTGACATATCCATCCTCTATGCTTAATCAGCTCGTTGTTTGCGAATTAGCGGCTCTTCAAAGCCATACAACCACCACGCCATAAACCACGCTAAACCACCAATTACCCCAAAACGCAATGCATTGCCCCAGCGATAGGCCTCAATCTCTGGCGGTAATATAAACAAATCAAAGGGCATAAAGAAGGCCCGCTTCCAATGATTAAAGGTGGGGTAGCGATTATCCATCAAGCCTAACCATTCGCTTACACTCGATTGTTGTACCAGCAACAGCATGCTCATGATGATGATCGCGGTCAGGCTATGTTTGAAGGCGCGGGCCAGCCAATGACAAACCCCAACCATAAAGAGTGTCATAATCAAGGTAAAACTATAGCTTTGCCAATTGCGGGCAAAGGGCAAGGCGGTTGTCCATAGCCCTGCTTGCAGCAGCAACGATGGCACGGCAATAATCCCCAAGCGCACCAGCCAAAGGCTTTGCGCACTTGCTTGCCCTGAAAGAATGCTTAGTTCAATCAAGGGATCATTTAAAATGCTGCCGCTGGTAAAGCCACTAATGCAGATCGGAATCAGGCACACCAAACTCACCATCGGGGTGAATTTTGGCGCAAGGTTAAGATAGCTCATCGGAATCGCGATCAGGTACAGTAGCCCACAGCCAAGCAAGCGCCAGCGCATCTGCCATAGTTGATGCTGAATCAGCGTGAACATCAGCAAACTCCTTTACATGGCTGGCGCAAACAGTTCAACAAACCGCAAATGCAGCATCCATGCACAGATGGCATAGGCCAACGCACTGCCAAGCACTACACTGATTATTTGGCGTTGTGACCATGGCCATGGTCGCCCGACCTCCAAGCGTTGCGCCAGCCATGCCCCAGCAAAAATGCTCAAAGCGATCATACTGGCGCTAATTGGTAGCCACGGCAAGGCTCGATCCCTCCAAAAATCAAAGATGTAGGATAAGGGATAGAGAATATACCAAGTAGCTTGGGTTGGCGAGGTTGGGCCAATCAGTAGCATGAGGCCCATATAATACAGAATAAAGCTAATAATCCAGGCAGTGGCAATCCGTGGCCATGAGTAAAACCAAATCTGCTGGGCCATCAGCATACCAATTAATAGCATATGGTAGCCAAATAAATTTCTAAATTCATAGGCATCACGGCTATAGCTATAGCCATTGGGCATGGTATAGGTAGCCCGCTCAAAAACGGTTTCAGCCGTATGTAAAGGATAGGTACATAGCCAAATTAGCACAATCGTGCTAGCAACCACCAGCATATGGGCCAGAAATCGCCCCAGAATATAGGACAAGCGTTGTAGTTGGCTTGTCCAGAGGAATTGATATGTAGCCTTGTGCTTACGTGATTGAGCAATAATGACAAAGACTAAAATGATAGCTATTTGATTTATTAATGCACTTTGGGCACTATCACCATAATCAGGACCATTTAAGCCCATCAGGACTACCAATAAAGCACTACAGATCCAGAAAAAGCGATTCGCTACGATATCGGCCAGTTCAGCCAGACAGATTAAGCGCATTTGCCGCAACGTTGTCATTGTTTCAATCTTTCATGTTGCTTGGGTCACATTCCCTCTTGAAAATGTGACCCAAGCCAATACATTCCTTATTTCGTTACTTTATCACGTAGGGTAAGAGTGTTTTTACCTTTGATTGAGAGCGTTGCATCCGATGTAGCACTATAAAATATAGTCGGAAACTGATCTCTTAGTGTGCATTTTCCCTCAATCGTCTTATTCATAACCGCTTTGGCTGAGGCACTATAAGCACATGATACAGCTAATCCAGAGGCATTCGTTGAAGTTAAAGTTCCATTAACGCTAATATCATGGGGCGTGGTTGCGGCTTCGATTGTGGCTTGTGCGCCACTAGTAATCTCAGATAGTCCTTTATTTACAAAAGCCCCGCCATAAAAGCGCCCAGCCAAGGCCAAATTCTGCGAGACTTCTTCGGCGTGGCTCCCAAGCACGGTTGCGCTGAATAATAAACCAACCCCACAAATGGTATTGACCAGCATCCGACGAATGTGCATATATTCCTCCTCAGGATATGCTAAGAATCGATTTTTATTATTGATCGAATGTTATTTTTTTTTGCAAATGCAGCTATTTTATGGATATATATATTTTTAAATATAAATAGAATCAAAAATTGTATTTTGATATGAAAATCTCTTTATTGAAATTGATGATTATTTTATTCCATAGAAAATAATCATCAAAATAGCATTTTGACATGCTTCTGATAAAGAGTGTATTCGTATGAGTGCAAAGTCTGAATAATAAAAATACTCTGGAGTGGTGTCGGTTAGGGGCGCAATGAAGAATAAAATGATTCCGATCAGGTAATCGATGTTCCTCGCTTCTAATCTCTACAATACGGCTTGATTATAGGGAAAATTGTCTAGGTGTCAAATTTTTGTTAGGCTATAATTGATGCAAAAAGCCCCACTACCAGCATTAGCAGTGGGGCTTCAATTGGTTTAGCTGCGAATTTGCACGCCCAATTCGCGTTCGAGTTGCTTGAGCAACTTCTCGCGAGTTTTGAGCAAATCTTTGTCGGCCAAGGTGCGGTCGGGGGCACGGAAGCGTAGGCGAAAGGCGAGGCTGCGCTGACCAGCCGGAATCGGCGAGCCAGTATAGACATCGAACAAGCGCACATCTTCTAAGAATTCGCCACCATACTGCTTGATAGTTTTGGCAATCAGATCGGCAGCTAGTTCATCGTTGGCAACCAAAGCCAAATCCTGCACCGTGGCGGGGAAGCGCGAGATGCTGGTGTATTTGGTTGGTTGGCTAACCTTGAGCAATTGATCAACGCTCAATTCAGCGATACAAACCCGTGGCACGCTGAAGCCAAAACGATCACGTACTAATGGATGTAACTCACCAAAGATCCCAATCACAACCTCATCGACCACAATTTTGGCGCTGCGACCTGGGTGCAAGCGTTCGTCACTGGCAACTTGGAAACTGGCCCGATCGCGCAAGCCATGACGGCGTAGCACTTCCTCAATCACCCCTTTGAGGTCGAAGAAATCGAAGCTTTCAGGGCTTGGTTGGCTCCAAGTGCTTGGTTGGCGCGTTCCAGCCAAAATAATTGCTAAGTTGCGTGGCTCGTCGGGCAGCAATTGACCCGCCGCTGGGTGAAAAACCGCGCCAATTTCAAACAAGGCTACTCGTTCGCGTTCGCGCAAATCGCCAACCACAATGCTCAACAGTTCGGGCAAAATCGAGCGGCGCATCACTGAACGCTCGGGAGTTAGTGGGTTTTCCAAACGCACAAATTGCTTAGCGGTGGCACCTTGTTCACTCACATACACCGAATTTTGCAGGGTATCGTTGCTGAGCGAGTAGCTAATTGCCTCATCCAAACCTGCGGCTACCAACATATCGCGCAAGCGTTCGGTGGCCTCGAATACAGGGTTAGGGCGCTGAATTGGCAGAGTATCAGCCATCAAGGCTTCAGGGATGCGATCGTAGCCATACATGCGGGCCACATCTTCGAGCAAATCGGCTTCGATTTCAACGTCGGTGCGATGAGCCGGCACCAGCACATGCAAGGCTGGGCCACGGCTTGATTCAACTACCGCACATTCGAAACCCAAACGACTTAGTAAATTGGCAACTTCGGCTTGCTCAAGATCGATGCCCAAAAGGCGTTTTACTTCACTTAAGGCTAGCTCAATTTCGCGGCGATTGAAGGGTACAGGGCAAACATCAACCAAGCCATTGGCAATTGTGCCGCCAGCTATTTGTTGAATTAAGTTCAAACCGCGAATCGCTGTGCGTGGTGGCAGGGTTGGATCAACTCCTTTTTCGAAGCGTTTGGAGGCTTCGGAGAAAAGCTTGAAATGTTGGGCAGTACGGCGAATTGAAATCGGATTCCACAAGGCTGCTTCGTATAACACATTGACTGTGCTATCGCTAATTTCCGAGGCTGCACCACCCATGACCCCAGCCAAACTTGATGGGCCATTGGGATCAGCCACAACCGTATCGATCGGGCGCAACTCACGTACAACGTGATCAAGCGTTTCGAGCTTTTCGCCCACCACTGCTGGCCGAATAATCAAGCGTCCTTGAGCAACCTGATCAGCATCGAAAGCATGGCTGGGCTCGCCTAGTTCCAACATCACATAATTAGTAATGTCAGCGATGTTATTGATTGGGCGCTGGCCTGCCAAACGTAAGCGCCGTTGCATCCACCATGGCGAGGGTGCAATTTTCACCCCTTCGATCAAGCCAGCCACAAAGCGGGGGCAAATGTTCGAATCGACAATTTCAACCTGAATTTTATCGGCGATGGCTGGGCCATTGGTTGGCAAATCGAAGCTGGGCATGCGCAATTCAGCCCCAGTCAAAGCTGCTACTTCACGCGCTACCCCCAAGATACTCAGGGTATGGGCGTAGTTGGGGGTGGTTTCAATTTCTAAAACGGCATCGCCCCAATAATCGGCCAAGGGTATACCAACGGGCGCATCATCGGGCAAGAAGATAATGCCATCGTGCTCATCGGAGAGCGCCAGTTCCATCTCTGAGCAGACCATACCTTCTGATGGCACGCCGCGCAATTTGGTGGGCTTGAGTGTCAACCATTGGCGGGTTTCGCTATGGCCATCGAGCAGGCGAGCGCCTTTGGTGGCCAGCACCACTTTTTGGCCGCTCATGCCAAATTCAATATTGGGTGCGCCGGTTACCACAGTTAATTCGCGGCCTTCGCCGTAGGCAATGCGCGGCAATTTTAGGCGTTCAGCGTTGGGGTGCGGCTGCACATCGACAATCTGGCCCACGAAAATCGTCTCGCGATCCCATGGAATATAATCTGGGGGCGTGGTGCTGCTCAAATCGGGTGCCCAAGCCGAGCCTGTGGGAGCTTGCAGCCCGACATAATCAATGCTGGCAACTTCCAAGCCCGCCCGCGTGAGACGCTCGGCCAATTCTTCTGGGCTAATCGTTATATCAACAAATTCGCGTAACCACGAAAGCGGTACTCGCATGCCGTTTTACCTCATCGTATCTAGTAGTTTAAGCCAATCAGCATTATACAAGATAAGCCAACAGTATAAAGGATGAGGGATGAGGGATGAGGGATGAGGGATGAGGGATGAGGGATGAGGGATGAGGGATGAGGGATGAGGGATGAGGGATGAATTTAGTGGCGTTCAATGGTACAGGGAAACAATAATTTTTGCCTTTATCCCTCATAATTAATACTTCATCCTTTGGTTTAGGGGTTGACAAGGCGTGTATGATGCGTTCGTCAACAACGCACAATCATCGTCCTTGATGTGCCTTAACAACCAAAAACACCTTGCCAAGCAATTGGACTAACTTTTAAGGAACGGTTTGCAAAATTGATACGTCATGATGGCGTAACAACAAACAACCAGTAGGAGGATAGTCACATGCAACGGTTTTTTGGGTATGTATTGCTCGTCGTATTGATGGTAGGCTTGGTGGGCTGTGGTGGTGGCGTAACCGATACAACCATTCCGGCTCCACCCAGCAGCAGCGAATATCAAAATGGCCAAGATCCAATTCTTGATGCAGCGGTTAGCAGCTTTAGCCAAAGCGCCGCCAATGTTGGCACTGGCACAACCACCAAATTCTATATTTCAACCGCAACTATGGATGAAATTAAGAATTTCTATACAACTGAAATGCCCAAGCGGGGTTGGAAAACCATCGAATCACCAGCAGTTCCTAACACTGTATCAGTCAATTTCCAAGCTGATGCCAATGTGGCCGCAATCAACGCGATCGATTTGACTATGACTGGGAGCAGTGGAATTCTGGTAATCACGACTGGCACCAACGTCAAATAAGCTTCACAATCTACTGAGTTTTCAAACGCCCTCAGTGTTGAGCAATTGCTTAGGCTGAGGGCTTCGTGTGGCAGATTGCAAGAGTTTGGCTAAGTTGCAACCTTTTAAATGTATCGGCGTACCAAACCTTGTGATTATTACCACACTGTTTTGGGTATAGCACGTTTTTGATTTGAGAGTTAGGATGAATGGGTGGCGCGAACATTGCTGAGCGTAACGCCCTTGGCAATGCGAATGCCGACAACAGATTTTATTTAGGAGGAATGACCCTCATGTCAAAACGGACGATTAGCGCAATTTTAATTGCCCTTGCATTAAGTGCATGTGGTGGTACTGCTGCTCCAACCGCGACGACCGCTCCAACGGCAACGACGGCTCCAACTGAAGCGCCAGCACCAACCGCAACCGAAGAAGCGGCTGCACCAACCGAAGCGCCAGCAACTGATCCAAGCGGAGCCGCTGCTGAAATTCCAGCACCACCGCAAAGCGAGCCCTACGTCAAGGGCGAAAACGAAATCATTGATGCAGCAATCGGTGGTATGGAAGGTGAATTCGAAAACCAAGAACAACAAACTGGCTTGGATCTCGAACCATTGACTTACTACTTGACCGAAGAAGACCCACAAACAATTGTGGACTTCTACGAAGGTGAAATGGCAACCTATGGCTGGGGCACAGGCCAAGTCGAAGATCAAACCTTCGGCAAAGTTTTGGTCTACCCAAGCGCCAGCGAATTGACCACCATCGCAATGATCGGCGTGTTGGATCTTTCAACCGTTGATGCAAGCATGAAACAATCGATCATCTTCACCACGGTTGGTCGCTTGGGCGGTATGCCTTCAACTGATCCAACTCCTGATAGTGGCGGTAGCACCACTGACCCAATGCCTGCTGGCGACTTGAGCGATATTCCTGCTCCACCAAGCAGCGAAGAATATCAATCAGGTGACGATGCCTTGACCGATACCTTCATGGATAGCTTTGAAAAAGGCTTTGCTGGTAGCGCTGGCAGCACGACTGTCTTGGGCAAGCAAGCCTATATCTCAACTGCAACTCCTGAAGAAATCAAAACCTTCTATGATGAAGAATTAGAAGCTGCTGGCTGGAGTGTCATGCCAACTGGTGCTGATACCACTGGTGGGATGGCTGGCGCACAAACCTTGACCTACGCCAACATGAGCGCAGGCGAAGCTTTGGTCATTATGACCATCGATCGCAGCAGCATGGGCATGGGCGATGGCATTTTGGTCATCATCATCAAAGCTGGTCAATAAGCTTCAGGCTTAATTAACCATTCACTCCCCCTGAGTTGCTCCGGCGATTCAGGGGGATGTTTTTTTGCAAAATGACTGTGGTATCATACACCCGCGATCCAAATCAAGCAGCCAAGGAGGCAGCCATGACGCGCGAACGACTTTCTGCAAGGGTGCAGAGCGTTCCACCTTCAGGGATACGGCGGTTTTTCGATATTGCTGCCACAATGGATAATGTAATTTCGCTCGGGATCGGCGAGCCAGATTTTGTTACGCCATATACGATTACCCAAGCTGGGATTCGTTCATTGCAACAAGGCAAAACTGCCTATACCTCGAATTCTGGGACGATCGAATTACGCCAGGAATTGCAAAAACATCTCAATCATTTATATGGACTCAATTATGATCCTGAGAATGAGTTGTTGATTACGGTTGGGGTCAGCGAAGCCTTGCAAAATGCCATGCTGGCAACGATCGATCCCGGCGATGAGGTGATTATTCCTGAGCCATGTTTTGTGGCGTATGGCCCAAGTGTGGTGTTTGCTGGCGGGGTTCCGGTGTATGTGAGTACCTCAGTCGAGCAGGAGTTTCAAGTAACCCGCGAGGCAATCGAGGCTGCGATCACACCGAAAACCAAGGCGATCTTGATTGGCTATCCCAACAACCCAACTGGCGCGGTGATGAGCCGTGAACGCTTGTTGGATATCGCCGCCTTGGCCGAACAATACGATCTGTTGGTATTTTCCGATGAGATTTACGATCGTTTGGTGTATGGGGTTGAGCATACCAGCTTTGCCCAATTGCCTGGCATGCGCGATCGCACAATTTTGCTTGGTGGGTTCTCCAAGGCCTATGCCATGACTGGCTGGCGTTTGGGTTGGTTGGCGGCCTCAGCCGAAATTGCCAATGCTGTGCGTAAAATCCATCAATACGCTATTATGTCTGCGCCAACGGTAGCCCAATATGCTGGCTTGGCGGCGCTGCAAACTGGCGAAGAAGATGTCCAGCGTATGGTCAGCGAGTATGATCGCCGTCGGCAAGTGATTGTATCTGGATTGCGCCAAATTGGCTTGCCAACCTTTGAGCCACAGGGGGCGTTCTACGTTTTCCCACAGGTCAGTGGCCTTGGACTCACCAGCGAAGCCTTTGTTGAAGGCCTGCTTTACGGCGAAAAAGTGGCAGTTGTGCCAGGCGATGCCTTTGGCCCAAGCGGCGCTGGCTTCGTACGCATGTGTTACGCTACCAGTATGGATAATATCGAAACCGCCTTAGAACGAATTGAGCGCTACGTTCGTTCATTGTAAGTTTAGAAGGATGCGCCATGAGTACCGAATCACCTGTTGAATGTACCCGCTGTAAACGACAGCTTTCGTCCGATGACGTGCGCATGGCGCAGCCTTTGATCACCTTCAAAGAGCTGGTGCAAGCTGCAATCAAAACCCCGTCCTTGCTCAGCGCTAGCTTGCCCGATGTCCCCTATTGCCCAGAATGTCGGGTGATTATTGCCAAACAACGCCAAACTGAACAACTCAAATTTTTAGGTGCTGCCGTCGCCGTATTAGCAATTCTGATTGTGCTTGTGTTGGTTGTATTTTAGTGGGATTCATGCCTGGGGGTTAAATTTTTAGGACAAAATGATGCTTTTATCTGTGTTAATTCCTTGCTACAATGAAGCAGCAACAATTGCAAAAATGCTAGAGCGGTTGGCGCAAATTACAATTCCCATGCAATGGATCGCTGTTGATGATTGCTCACGTGATGCGACCTACCAAGTTTTACAACAATTAACTGCAACATACCCACACATGCAGGTTGTCCAACATCGCCAAAATAGTGGCAAGGGCGCGGCTATCCGCACAGCCTTAGCCCATGCCACTGGCGAGATTGTGATTATTCAGGATGCCGACCTCGAATATGACCCTCACGATTTTTATGAATTGATCAAGCCAATTGAAGCTGGTTTGGTTAATGTCGTGTTTGGTTCGCGCTTTATGGGTCGGCATACGGGTATGTATTTCTGGAATGCTATTGGCAATAAAGGTCTCACCTTTTTAACCAATTTGCTGTTTAACTGTTGGATCTCCGATATGGAAACCTGCTACAAGGTGATGCGCACCGATATTATGCGCTCGATGAACCTGGTTTCCAATGATTTTCGGATTGAGGCAGAAATAACGGCGAAGGTTCTGATGCAGGGTGAGCGAATTTTTGAAGTGCCAATTACATACTTGGGGCGTACTTACGAAGAAGGTAAGAAGATGCACCCCAAATATGGCTTTTTGACGGTTTGGGCGCTATTCCGGCTGCGTTTGCTCGGTCGCCCATAACCACGGTATTTGCTCCTCTTACAGAAAAGGTGATACATATGCCAGTCGTTGCAGTTCTTGGCGCTCAATGGGGTGACGAGGGCAAAGGTCGTGTTGTCGATTTATTGGCAACCAAAGCTAAAATGGTTATTCGTGCTGCTGGTGGCTCTAACGCCGGCCATACTGTGATTAACCATCTTGGCACATTTAAATTGCACCTCACGCCCGCCGGAATTTTCGATGCCAATGTAGTCAATATTATCGGCGCAGGCACGGTGATCGATCCTGCGGTGTTGATGAAGGAGTTGCAAGCCTTACGCGAGGCCAATGTTTCGCTTGATCAACTTTATATCAGCGATCGGGCGCATGTGGTTATGCCCTATCACGTTTCGCTCGATGCCCTCGAAGAAAAAGATCGCGGCGCGAACGAAATTGGTACAACCAAACGCGGGATTGGCCCAGCTTATGTTGATAAAGCTTCGCGGATGGGCATTCGCATGGGCGATTTGCTGCATGAAGAAACCTTGCTCAGCCGCCTAACCAGTGTGCTCGAATATAAAGGCCGCGTACTCAACAAGATGTATGGTGCTCAGCCAAGCGCTTCATTGCACGATATGTATCTGCAATATTTGGAGTTTGGTCGCCAACTTGAAGCGCATATCGTGCCCATTCACACCATGGTTCAAGATGCCTTGCGTCGCGATATTCCAATTCTGATCGAGGGCAATCAAGGGGCATTATTGGATGTGGATTATGGCACATTCCCTTATGTTACTTCGACCGCAACTGGCTCAGCGGGCGCGTGCCAAGGCGCGGGAATTCCGCCAATGCGCTTAAATGGCGTAGTCGGAATTTACAAAGCCTACACCACCCGCGTTGGTGGTGGGCCATTTCCAACCGAATTAACCGACGAACTTGGTGAGCATATTCGCCAAGCTGGCCATGAATTTGGCACAACCACAGGCCGTCCACGGCGGGTTGGCTGGTTCGACGCGGTGGCGGCGCGTTACGCTGCTGAAATTAATGGCATTAGCTCAATCGCCCTCACCAAACTCGATGTGCTTGACGACGTTGAGACCCTCAAAATTTGTATTGGCTATCGCTGGAACGACACCGAGCTTGATTCGTTTCCTTCGTCGATTTCAGTGCTCAGCCAAGTCGAGCCAATTTACGAAGAATATCCAGGCTGGAAAACCAACACCAGCCATGCTCGCACCTTGGATGAGTTGCCCGAAGCAGCTCAACGCTATGTTCGCCGCCTAAGCCAATTGGTTGGCGTGCGCTTGGGTATGATTTCGGTCGGCCCATCACGTGAGCAAATGGTAAGCTTGCAGGAAATTTTCTAGACTTTGTTCATGCCCTGCATTGCTTAGCAAGTTTGTAGAATCACCAACGGCATAGAATTCGCGGAGACTGGAAGTAGCATCCAGCTTTAGGCGAATTCTATGCCGTTGCGCTTGGTCGTAAGAATTAAATGGTTTCGAGCGGGGCAGGCGCACCAAATTGCACTACCAACTCGCCATTGCGAAACACCGCTCGTAGGGCTGGTCGATCGGCTAACATCGTCGGTAAAATCATCTCGCGCCGGAAGTTGCCAATTTCAATAAACAGTTGATCGCCGCGTTTGGTCATATTCACTTTATTAACTTCAACATGTGGCAAGGGCAAGCGTAGTTCATACTGATCGCCCTGCTTGGTGATGTCCATGGTTTTGCCCACATAAAACACATCAAGCGGATTGCGCTCGCCAAACAAAGCTGCCCCAACATCGGCTAAATCATCAAGTCCTTTAATCTCACGGGCATACATTGGGGCTTCCCAAATTGGCAGCGGCGTAAAAATATCATGGACTTGAGCACGATAGCTGGCCTGAATTTCTTGCATTTGTTCGATAAAGCTATGGCCGCGCACATCGCTAGGCATCACCCGATTGAGCACCACGCCATCGACCGGATAGCCATATAAGGCCAAGTAGGTTGCGGCGCGTTGAGCCTCTTTGATCACCATACGCTCGGGGTTGACCACCAAACGATAGGAACTGATTTTGGGGTCGGCCAAGGTTGCCCGCAGGGCTTCAACCTGCTCAACAAAGCGCGGCAAGGTATCGAACATATCTGAGGCTGGCACCAACGCCCGAATCAAGGGCTTGGCCACTTTCATGGTGCTGGTTTCCCATTGCATCACCCGCGAAGCATACCAAGTGAAGGTTTCGGGCATGGTTAGCAAGCGCACGGTTTCGCCAGTTGGCGCGGCATCAACAATCACCGCATCGTAGTTGCCTTCTTTAGCTTGCTTGCGAATATGCAACAAACTGACAACTTCTTCCATGCCTGGAATTACTGCTAGTTCTTCGGCTGCAACTTCGTTAACGCCTTTGCGCTTGAGCAAATTGGAGACAAAGCCTTGCAACTCGCCCCAGTGTTGGCGCACTTCCTCCAACACATTGATTTCTTGGGCCCAAAGGTTTTCGCTCAGTTGGGTTGGGCTAGGGCCAACTTGGCAATCAAGCGCATCGGCCAAGGAGTGGGCCACATCGGTGCTAACCACCAAGGTTCGATAGCCCATACGTGCTGCTCGCACGGCGGTTGCCGCAGCGGTTGTGGTTTTGCCAACGCCACCCTTGCCAAGATATAAAATCAAACGCATTGTATCTTCCTTTCGCTGCATTGCGAGAATACATGAATCGCTCGCTGCACTGCTGCTTTGGACGTTATGGTCAACTGGGTAGTTGCAGCCTAACCGTATTATCGCATATCGTTGTTACGTAAACAGGGGTATTTGGGTTTTGGCAAGCGCTGCTGCGCCGATTGCCGCATAGCGCAAAGCCTTGCCCAGCGTAATCCAAGCCAAACTTGGCAGCCATGGTTTGCCTAAGGCTCCAGCCACCCCAACCAACACATCGCCAATTACAGGCAACCAGGCTAAAATTAAGGCTGGCGTACCCCAACGCCCCAGCCAACGCTCAGCCCGTTGCATGCGCTCAGCCATGGTGTTATTGCGCTGATCGATTGCATTGCGTGCTCGTTGCCCAAGCCAAAAGGTCGTAGCAGAGCCAAGCACATTGCCCAACGTCGCAATTAACAATGGCAACCACAACGATTCAGCGTGGACTACCATTGCCGCTAAGGCCAACTCTGAACCAAGTGGCAAGACTGTGGCCGCCAAAAAACTCACGCTGAATAAACTTAGGTAAAGCCAAATCATCGTATTCTTCCTTGTCGCCAATGTTGCCAGAGCAAGCCGATTTCGGCATTGCGCCCTAAGACCAAGCTTACCACAAAGCCAATTAAGCCCAAGGTCGAGGCACTGGTTAAACTCAGCAATAAACTGCTGGGGCTGGATGGTTGCCAACTCTGGATTACCCACCACGCCAAACCACCCGCCACACTGCTTGCTCCCAGTACCTGCCCCATAAAACGCCAATCGAGCTTAATTGGTTGCTGAACGGTTTTTTGGGCCAGCCATGCCAAGGCCAAGGTTTCGGCCCATAACGAAACGGTGGTTGCCCAACCAAGCCCAGCTAAGCCCCAACGTCGCCACCACAAGGCCAAGCCGATTTGCAATAACGCTCCGAGCACTCGCATCACACTGGGCCAACGGGTATCGCCCATGGCATAACTAAATCGAATCAACAAGGTACTTAATGCCAAAGCGGGCAAGCCTGGCAAGGCCGCCCATAAGGCAGTGCTGGTCAACTGCACCGATTGTTGATCAAACGCGCCACGTTGCAGCAACAAGGCGACAATCTGTTGGCACAGCACCATTCCTAATACCATCAGTGGCAAGGTTAGCAGTAACGACCAACGCCAACAACGGGCTAGCCATTGTTGCAAGGCCTGATAATTGCGTTGTAACACCAAGCTTGTCAGCACTGGAAACAAGACGCGACCTAGTACCTGCGGCAACAAAATAATTGGCACTTCAACAATTCGGCGGGCATAGGTTTGGGCTGCTACCGCGCCAGCGCCCACGGTTGAGGCAATTGCATTCTCAATCACGCTAATTAAATGCACCGATACTAGCGATGTTAATAACAATGGATAGGCATGCTGCAAAACTGTGGTTAATCGTGCTCCGCGCCAGCGCCAACTTGGCAACCACGGCACATCGGCTTGTAACAACGGCATTAAGCGCAAAACCGCCCCGACCACCAAGCCCCAAGCCAAACCATACACGCTGCCAGTTGCAATTAAGGCAATCACGGGAGCCAATTTCAACATCAAATCGGCCAAAGCTGGGCGGGTAAATTGCTCGAATGCTTGATACCACGCACCTAACACCGCAGTAAAACACATCACCGGAAAGGCCAATAAGCCAATTCGAATAATCGTGGCAGTCATCAACAGCGTTGGTTGATCGAAGCCTGGGCCAAATAAGTGGGCCAATTGCGCGGCATACAGCCAGCCCAAGCCTGTGAGTGGCACTGCCGCCAAGCTTACCAAGCCCAAGCTCGCGCGAAGTGTACGTGGGCTATTGGTTTGATCGTGCAAAATCATGGGAACGAGGGTTGGTCCGGCAATATCGCCCAATAAGAATCCCATCAATAAAACCACCGCTGCTCCGGCCAAATAGGCATCAGCAGTCGTGCTTGTGCCAAAAAAATGAGCTAAAGCTACTTTTTCGGCAAACCCTAGCACTTTATAAGCGGCGGTTGCGGCAATCAAAATCAGCGATGTGCGAAATAGGGTTTTTGGCTGCATAGATACTCATTTAATTAAATTGCTCGTATAATTGACATTATGCAACAGCAAACTGAACAATTAAGCGATGGGCAGCGGTTAAATGCGGCGCAAATTTGGGCATTTTTAGCCAAAGCCTCGGTTGGCCGCTTGGCAACCCACGATCACGCTCGTAATCAGAGCAATCTTATACCACTGTTTTTTGTCTGCGAAGCGCCACATATTTATTTTGCCACCCAACCAGGCCACAAGCTGAATTTGTTGCGGCGCTATCCCCAAGGTGTGGGCTTGCAAGCCGATGCCTTTGAGCCAGAATCCTCAACCAGTGTCTTTGTTTGGGGGCGTTATCGCGATGTGCCGCTGGGCACGGAGTATGCCCATGCCACGCGGTTGCTGGCCTTCAAATATGGCACTGGCTTTTGGCAACAAATTCTTGATCAAGCCACTAAGGCCTTGAAGGCGGGGCCACGTGCGTTAATCACGACAATTAGCCAGGCCACCACTGGTTGCATTCAAATCGAGCGGATCGGCGGGCGACGCTGGGAGCATGGCTTATGATGCGTATTTTAGCGCCAGCCGAAGCCTTGACCTTGCTCGATCAACTATCGGTAATACGCATTGCAGGTTTTGATCAAGCACGATCTGCCAGTTATGCCGTGCCCTTGGCTTTTGTGCGGCGTGATCAAAGCCTGCTGATTGCTATTCGCGCTACGGGCCGCTTGGCCCAGCTATTGCAACAGCAACCTCAAGGCTGGTGCATCGAAGCCGATCAGATTAACCCTGATTGGACGTTTCGCTCAGTTGTTGCTCAAGCCACAGCTCAGCTTTTGGCCGATCCACAGATTACGCTGGTGATGCTGGCTGAGCGCTATGGCCGCAATTGGCCGCAATGGCGACCGAATGCCCCAATTCAAGCCTTTTCATTGGAACTAGCGGCGATCCAAGGCCGCCACAAATCCTAAGGAGCGCCGATGATCACCGTTACCCGCGAACGCCAACTCCGCCGTCCAATCAGCGAACTCTGGCAACTCTTAGCCAATCCGCATAATTTGCCCCGAATTTTGCCGCGCATCGCCCGTGTCGAAGTTAGCGAGCTAGCCAACGATCGCCAGCCGGTAACTGCCTATTTCGATTTTGGCATCCCGCTTGGTACGCAGGCCGCCCAAGGCACTTTTAGCCTGATCGAGCAGCAATCGATTCGCTTTGATGCCGAGCAACCCTTGCCGATTATGGCCCACTGGCAACTCCAAGCGCATGCCAATAACACCAAAGTACATGCCAGCCTCAGCTTCGATCTCAAACCAATTTTGGGGCCAGTCGCCAAAGTTGTACCAATGAGCCTCGTCAAAAGCGAAGTTTCGCGTGAACTTGAGCAAGCTCTTGCCCGTATCGAACGCCTGCGACTGAGCTAGAGGATGAATCATGCCACCAAAGCCGCTTGCGCCAAGTAAACGCTGGTTTGATCTGATCGTCGCTGGCTTGGGCTTGCTACTGCTTAGCCCATTGCTGCTGCTGATTTCCTTGGCGATCAAATTAACCTCGCGTGGCCCAATTTTCTACATTCGCCCCCGAGTTGGCCGCGATGGTCATGAATTTCCCTTCTATAAATTTCGCACGATGGTGGTGAATGCTGAAGGCCAAGGCTTGGGCATTGAGGTTGCCCACAACGATCAACGCATTACCCGAGTTGGCCAATGGCTACGGCGTTGGAGTTTCGATGAATTGCCGCAATTATTGAATGTTGTGCGGGGTGAGATGAGCTTAATCGGTCCGCGCCCAAGCTTGCCCGACCAAGTAGCGCGTTATACTCCCGACCAGCGCCAACGTTTGGCGGTACGCCCAGGAATTACTGGCTGGGCTCAGGTTAATGGCCGCAACGACATCGATTGGGCTGCTCGGATTCAGCTTGATTGTTGGTATATTGAGCATTGGAGTTGGCGGCTTGATGGCTTGATTTTGTGGCGGACAATTGGAGCAATTTTGCGGCCAGTTGGCATTTATGGGCGCGATGGGGTGGCCAAAGATTTGCGGAGTAAATAATGCGACCGGTGATTATTGTTGGCACTGGCGGCCATGCGCGTGAGGTGGCCGAAATTGTGCAAGCCCAACATCTGGCGGGCAAAGGCGGTCCGTTGCGTGGTATGCTCAGCGACGATGCTGCTCAGCATGGCACAAGCATTTTGGGTATTCGGGTTTTGGGGCCAATCGATTGGCTAAGCACCCGTTTGGCCCAAGTTCATGTGGTAATTGCGATTGGTGATAATGCCACTCGCCAACGCATCGCCCAACAATTTGGCGCAGATTTACGATCGACCAGTGCAATCTCACCACAGGCGCTGGTTTCGCCGCATGCCACGATTGGTGCAGGCGCAATGATTTTTCCAAATGCAGTGGTTGGGCCGCTTGCCACCATTGGCGAACATAGCATCGTGAATGTTGGGGCGAGCGTTAGCCACGATAGCATAGTGGCGGCATTTTGCAATCTCAACCCTGGCTCGCGAGTTGCTGGCACATGCAAAATTGGCGAAGGCGTTTCGCTCGGGATGGGTACACAGGTCATTCAAGGCCGCAGCATCGGGGCATGGACGGTGGTTGGGGCTGGTGCAGTGGTTATTCGCGATTTGCCCGGCCAAGCCAAGGCAGTTGGTGTTCCCACGCGTTTGTTGGTTTGATCCACGAAGGGCACGAAGAGCTGAAACCGCGAAGAACACGAAGATCGCGAAGGAGCTGTGGCTATAGACGCTAGGCTATCGGAACGACTGTAGGTATTTCCAACGCATCGCCGATAGTTGAGAGCCTTCAGCCAATAGCCACGCTTCGCTCTGTGCCTCTGCGTTAAATTTAGGCTTCATCCCTCATCCTTCATCCTTAAATTAAAAACCCCCTCGCCCAATTGCTTGGCCAAGGGGGCTTGATGCGGTTTTTTTAATTAGGCCGCAGCGTTGCCAGTTGCCAATTCGACCAAGCGATCTTGCAATTTCTTGTCGAGCAATGAGCCAGCAACTTGAGGCCGCAATTCTTTTTCGAGGCGGCGGCGAGCTGGGCCACGTTGTGCATCAGGGAAGTCGTTCAAGATGCGTTCGATTTCAGCATTGATTTCGCTTTCGTCAACGCTCAAGCCTTCGGCTTCAACGATTTTGCGCACAACCAACGATGATTTCAAGCTTTCTTCGCCACGGGGCAACAATTCTTGAACTGCTTCGTCGTGGGTTTTGCCAACGATTTGCAGATATTGCTCCATGTTGATGCCATAGCGAGCCAACGATTCAACTTGCTCGTGGAGCAATTCGTGGGCGCGTTCGGCAATCAAGGCATCGGGCACATCGAAGCTGGTTGCGGCAACAACTTCTTCGAGGTATTGGTTCAGAACGTTACGGCGATGGTGATCGCCTGAATTCTTGACCAAACGCTCCATCAGATCAGCCTTGTAGGCATCCAAATCGCCTTCAAATTCTTCCAAGCCTGGGAGTTCTTCCCATGCTGGCAATTGGCGATTTTGAATTTCGCTGACGGTTACTTTGAAAACAACATCTTTATCGGCAACCCGCGCATCTGGATGATCGGCTGGCAGGTGAGCGCTGATTTCGCGGGTTTCACCAGCTTTGATGCCTTTCAAGCCTGCATACAGTTCAGGCACGATGCGGCGTTCTTCCATGATTAAGGTCGTTGGCTCGCCTTCATCGTCGTCATCATCATCATCGTCATCATCATCATCGTCATCATCGTCGTCATCGTCGTCATCGTCGTCATCGTCGTCATCGTCGTCATCATCGTCGTCATCTTCTTCGTCGTCATCATCGTCGTCATCTTCTTCGTCGTCATCATCATCTTCTTCGTCATCTTCTTCGTCGAGTTTGTGCAAAGGCACGCCATCGACTAAGGTTTGGACGGTAGCGGTGAGTTGATCGCCTTCAGCGGCTTCTGGTTCGCCTTCGGGAGCGCTCAAAACGACGTGTTTTTCACGAGCTTGATCCAACGCGACTTCTAAGGTTGCATCGGTAACTGGTTCTTCGGTGAGATCAACCGTGATCGCCTTGTAATCGGGCAAAATCACTTCAGGCTCAACTGGAACCAAAATGCGGAAGCGAAATGGCTCTGGCTCTAATTTTTCCAATGAGGCTTGAGCAACTGGCTTGATATTTTCTTGTTCGAGGGCAGCGCGGAAGGCCACGTTGATAATTTCGTCGGTCGCTTCTTCTAAAATTGCGGCCTTGCCATAGTAGTTTTCAACGATAAAGCGAGGAGCCTTACCTTTGCGGAAGCCTGGAATGGCAACCTTGCTAGCAATCCGTTGGGCGGCCTTGTTCAATTCTTTTTCTATCGTTGCTGCGTCTGGCTCGATCTCAAGCGCAACAATGCGCTTTGGTAATTGTTCAGTTGTGACTTTCACACGATCTCCAAAGTATATGTTATTTAAGCGATCTTTAACTATCGCCAACGAAGGCAGTCTAGCGTGACATTATACCAGAACATCGCTCAGGCGGGGCTAGCGAATCTGACGGTCATGCCCTCACCCCCTAGCCCCCTCTCCCGCCCAGCGAGGCGAGGGGGAAACCCTCGATCATGAAGCATGAACGCCCCTCGCCCACCGCAGTGGGAGAGGGGCGGGGGCTAGGGCTTACACTTAATTTAATAAACAGTTTGTTCGGCCAAGAAATGGCGATACATTGGCGAAACTGCCCGCAAGCGCTCGACGATGGGCGGCAATAATTCTAAGACGCGCTCGATTTGCTCGACGGTGTTCTCGCGGCCAAGGGTCATTCGCAGGCTGCCATGGGCGCGTTCGGCGCTCAAGCCCAAGGCCATCAGCACATGCGATGGGTCAAGCGAGCCACTAGTGCAGGCCGAACCACTCGAGGCATAAATGCCCTGTTGATCAAGCAACAGCAACATGCTTTCGCCCTCAATAAAATCAAACGACATGTTGACATTATTGGGCAAACGCTGCGTGCGATGACCATTTAAATAGACATGGGGAATCGCTGCTTCAATCCCACTAATCAGCCGATCGCGCAAGCTGGTCAATTGATTGCTGCTCTGCGGCAATTCATCGACGGCAAGTTGCAAGGCTTTAGCTAGCCCAACAATCCCAGGCACATTTTCGGTGCCGGCGCGTAAACGCCGTTCCTGCGAGCCACCATTAATCAACGGTAGCAAGGGCACGCCGCGCCGCATATATAACGCCCCCACACCTTTCGGCCCATAGAATTTATGCGCAGTCAGGCTCAACAAATCAACATTCAATTCTTTAACCTTAATTGGTTGCGCCCCGATCAACTGCACTGCATCGGTATGAAACAGCACATCGTGCTCGCGACAGACCGCGCCCAATTCGGTAATCGGCTGAATTGTGCCAATCTCGTTGTTGGCGGCCATGATGCTGACCAACACGGTGGTTGGGCGCAACGCAGCCTGTAAATCAGCTACAGCAACCAAGCCAGTGCTATCGACTGGCAAGATCGTAATTTCAAAGCCAAAGCGTTCGAGGTATTCGACCGCATGCAGCACCGCGTGATGTTCGATTGCACTGGTGATGATGTGATTGCCTTTGCCTGCATCACGCTGAGCAAACGCCACACCCTTGATCGCCAAATTATCGGCTTCGGAGCCGCCGCTGGTAAACACAATTTCTTTGCGTTTGGCCCCCAACAAGCCTGCAACGGTTTCGCGGGCTTCATCTACGCCTTCGAGTGCTGCGCGGCCAAGCCGATAGATACTCGATGGATTGCCATAGGCCGTGTTGAAGTAGGGCAGCATGGCCTCAACCACCCTTGGATCGGTCGCAGTCGTCGCTGCATGATCTAAATAAATTGTTTCCGGAGCCATTCCAGACCACCTTTGATGCTAATTGCAAGTTTGTCGCTGGTTTGATTCTACCGCTTTTTAACCCCAACCTGCTGTAAACATTTCGCTACATTCGGCCAAAACCGCAGCTTGGGTCACAACTTGCAATCGCTGGTTCATGATTGTTCAACGTGGGACGCTTAGGAATAATGGTATGCTAAGAGCACCTGAATCGCAACATTTGGAGGCATAATTATGAACCAACGGCTTGATGTAGCTGTGATTGGCACTGGCAATTGGGGCACAACTTTGGCCTTGGTTTTAGCTCGCGGCGGGTGTAATGTCACGCTATTTGGCCGCAATCAAGCTGAAGTTGGGCAATTGCAGGCTGCTGGCGAAAACAGCCGTTTTTTGCCTGGGCAGCGCTTTCCAGCAAATTTGGGTTTAGCCTATGATCTTGCGCTGGCCGCTCAAGCCCAAGTTATTCTGCTCGCTGTGCCTTCGAAAACCATTCGCAGTAATGCATTGCAACTTGCCCCACAGCTCGCTCCCGATAGCATTATTTTGAGTTGCGCCAAAGGTATTGAGTCGGGTAGTCTTGAAACCATGAGCGAAGTGCTGGCCGAGGCACTTGCGCCGCATCCCCGTAGCTTGATTGGGGCGCTTTCGGGGCCAAATATTGCCAACGAAATTGCCCAAGGCTTGCCTGCAACCAGCGTTGTGGCATTGAGTGATGATCAAGCTGGTCAGCGGGCGCAGAGCTTGCTCACCACCAATCTTATGCGGATCTATCGTTCGAGTGATGTGGTTGGGGTTGAACTGGGCGGAGCACTCAAAAATATTGTGGCGCTGGGCGCGGGCATTTGCGATGGCATGGGCTTGGGCGATAATGCCAAAGCGGCCTTTATCACCCGTGGTTTGGCCGAAATGACCCGCTTGGGCATGGCACGAGGCGCACATCCGCTGACTTTTGCGGGTTTGGCAGGCTTGGGAGATTTGATCGCCACTTGTGCCTCGCCGCATAGCCGCAACCGCCGTTTGGGCGAAGCGTTGGCGCGGGGTCAATCGCTCGAAACAGCTTTGGCTCAACTTGGGCAAGTGGCCGAAGGCGTGAATACCACCGCCACCGCCCGCCAGCTTGCTGAGCAGTATGGGGTTGAATTGCCAATCGCTGATGAGTTGTATCGGGTGTTGTTTGAGGGCAAATCGCCGCAACAAGCTGGTCTTGATTTGATGCAGCGTGACCCCAAAAACGAATTAGCAGGCTTACAAGGGCTATTTTCAATCTAGCAAGGGAGTTTGGGTATGCAGGAGCTACGAACATTTAACCACAACCATCTCGCCGAATTGGCTCCTTTGATCGCCGCTAGTACCGCCGAAGGCTATAGCATGGTCCAACGTTTTTACGATGAATGGCAGAGTGGCGTACAAACATTTTCGCACCCAGGTGAAGGCTTTTGGGGCATTTGGCAGGGCCAGCGTTTGCGAGCGATTGGTGGCATCAGTCACGACCCCTATCAGCCAAGCATTCAGATTGGGCGCATTCGTCATGTGTATGTGCTGCCTGCCTGGCGGCGGCATGGTTTGGCTCAACAACTTGTGCTGCATAGCCTGAAGCATGCTGCTGGCCACTTTGCGCAAATTAGCTTATACACCAGCAATCCAGCGGCGGCGCAATTGTATCTGCGTTGTGGTTTTGTGCCAGCGACGGGTTTGGTACGCACGACCCATTGCTACAACTACCCAAGCTAGCAGCGACATTGCTTTTAGGCCATTAGCATGAGCAATTTCGCGTATAATTCTCATCCGTTTCTCATCCAAAATATTAAATCGGCTTGACATATCAATTTGCACAGAATCGATTTTGCTGGTATACTCGCAGCCAATGTGCCGCGAATGGCGTTGCACAGGGAAGGGTGGGAAAACCGGCATTCCCATGCCCAATTACTCTAAGGAGGCACACTGTGTCGCTGGAAAAAGATAAGTCAACCGTTATCAATAACTATAAACTGCACGAATCAGATACTGGCTCGGCAGACGTACAAATTGCCCTTTTGACCGACCGCATCAACCAATTGATCGAGCACTTGAAGTTGCACAAGCAAGACCACCACTCACGTCGTGGTTTGCTGAAGTTGGTTGGTCGTCGCCGTCGCTTGTTGGCCTACCTGAGCAAAAAAGATAATGCTCGGTTCCGCGCTGTCAGCGAACGCTTGGGTCTGCGGATCAAAGCCTAAATTGGGTAGAGTGCTTGCAAAGCATGCTAAAATATACGTCTGGGAGTACAATTGCTCCCAGACGTTTTTGTGTTGAGCCGAACATAGCCTCGCTGGCTCAATGATTGCAATACAAGAGGCGCACTGATGGTTTGTGGACGTTAGGAATTGGCGCGTGAACAGTGACAGGGAGTTGCTGTGCAGGCTCCAGTGCCTAACGCTCCACATTGTGAAGCACCCAAGTGGGGTGTTTGGAGGCACATTTTGAGTGAACAACAAGTTCATAGCGTAACTGTCGAGCTGGCGGGTCGCCCGTTGACAATTGAAGCAGGTCGGGTTGCGCAGTTGGCCAATGGAGCAGTTTTGGTACGGTATGGCGATACAGTTTTGCTCGCCGCTGTGACTGCTTCAACTGAACCACGCGATGGGATTGATTTCTTCCCACTGACGGTTGACTATGAAGAAAAGATGTACGCCGCAGGTAAAATCCCCGGTTCGTTCTTCAAACGTGAAGGCCGCCCAACCGAAACTGCCATTTTAACCTCGCGCTTGACCGATCGTCCATTGCGACCTTTGTTCCCCAAAGGTTATTACAATGACGTGCAGGTCTCGATCACCACACTTTCAACCGATCAAGTTAATGATCCGGGTCCGTTGGCAATTATTGGCGCTTCGGCAGCCTTGGTGATTTCGGATATTCCGTTTGCTGCGCCAGTTGGCGCGGTGCAAATGGGCCATATCGATGGCGTTTTTGCAATCAACCCAGTTATGGGCTTGATGGAAAATAGCCGCCTCGATTTGGTGGTTGCCGGTACTAGCGAAGCCGTGATGATGGTCGAAGCTAGCGCCTACGAATTGACCGAAGCTGAAATGCTCGAAGCGGTTAAGCGCGGCCACGAAGCCATGCAAGCAGTGATTCAAGCTCAACTTGAATTGGCCGAAAAATGTGGCAAGCCCAAAAAAGAATTTGTGGCTCCGGTCGTTGATACCAGCCTGCAAGACGAAATCAAAGCTTGGATGGGCAATCGCTTCTTGCAAGCCTTGAACAACAGCGACAAAGCTGCTCGTGAAGCTGCTACCGATAGCTTGCGCACCGAAGTGTTGGAGCAATTCAGCGCTGGCGTAGCCGAAGAAGAATTGGCTGCTCGGGTCAAGGCAGTAACGAAAAACTACGATGCCTTAGTCAAAAATGAAGTTCGTTCTTCGATTCTTGAGCAAGGGATTCGGGTCGATGGCCGTAAGGTCAACGAAATTCGCCCAATTGCGGTCGATGTTGGGGTCTTGCCGCGCGTTCACGGCTCGGGCTTGTTTACCCGTGGTCAAACCCAAGTGCTCACCGTGGCAACGCTTGGCTCGCCTGGTGACGAACAACGGCTCGACGATTTGGGCATCGAAACCACTCGTCACTACATGCACCACTACAACTTCCCAGCTTTCTCGACTGGCGAAGCGCGGCCTTCACGTGGCCCACGTCGCCGCGATATTGGGCATGGCAAATTGGCTGAACGGGCTTTGGTACCAGTCCTGCCTGAAAAAGATACATTCCCCTACACCATGCGCTTGGTCTCGGAAGTGTTGGCCTCGAATGGTTCATCATCGATGGCCTCGGTTTGTGGTTCATCGCTGGCCTTGATGGATGCTGGTGTGCCAATCAAAGCTCCGGTTGCTGGTGTGGCAATGGGCTTGATCACTGGCAAAGAAGCTGGTCAGTTCAGCGTTTTGACCGACATCCAAGGCTTGGAAGATGCTTTGGGCGATATGGATTTCAAGGTTGCTGGTACGACTGCTGGTATCACCGCGCTGCAAATGGATATCAAAACCACAGGTATCACGTATGAAATTATGCAGCAAGCGTTTGAGCAAGCTCGCCAAGGTCGCGTGTTCATTCTCGATAAGATGAACGAAATTATCAACACTGCGCGTAACGATATTTCACAATTTGCGCCACGAATTATCACCCTGCAAATCGACCCATCGAAGATTGGGGCATTGATTGGGCCTGGTGGTAAGACGATTCGCTCAATTATCGAGCAAACTGGCGCTCAGATTGACGTTGAGGATGATGGCCGCGTATTCGTGACCACGCCCGATGCTGATGGCGCACGTATGGCTCAATCGTTGATCGAAGGCTTGACCCGCGAAGCCAAAGTTGGCGAAATCTTTACTGGTAAAGTTGTGCGGATTATGCCGTATGGCGCGTTCGTCAATGTGTTGCCAGGCAAAGATGGCATGGTTCACGTTTCCGAGCTTGATGAAAAGCGCGTCGAAAACGTCGAAGATGTGGTCAAAATTGGCGATGAACTAACCGTGATGGTGATCGATGTTGAGCCAGGCACTGGTAAATTGAGCCTCTCACGCCGCGCAATTCTGACTGGCGAAACCGCTGAGCAACGCAAGAGCAGTAGTAGCAAAGGCGGCCCTCGCGGTGGCGGTGGTGGCGGCGACCGTGGCCCACGTCCAGGTGGCGATCGTGGCCCACGCCCCGACGGTGATCGCGGCCCACGCCCTGAAGGCGACCGCCCTCGTGAAGGCGGCGACCGTGGCCCACGCCCAGGTAACGGTGGCAGCGACCGCCGTGGTGGTGGCTTCCGCGGCTAATAGATTCTGATCCACGAAGGACACGAAGTTTTTGTAACCACGAAGGACACGAAGCGCACGAATGTTTGGTATATTGGAATCCTGAGGTTTTTAGAACTGACAGCAAACCAATAAATCGAACTTAGTAGAACTTCGTGTCCTTCGCGGTTAAAAACCGATCCCCAACAACCAATCCCCGACCTCACAATTCACAAATGGCGTAAAAAGCGTTCGGGATGATTGAGAAAATCGCGCAACAAGCTGACATGTTCAATCGCGTTATATTCAATTGGTTGCAAACCTGTAGGGCTAATCTGTAATAAGCGGGCTTTGGGGTAGGCCATAATAATTGGCGAGTGGGTCACAATCACAAATTGGCTTTGTTGCTGTTCAACTGCATCACGCATGAGCGCCAACAAACTCAATTGGCGAATTGGTGCTAGCGGAGCTTCAGGTTCGTCGAGCAAATATAAGCCATTGGGCACAAAACGTGATTGAAATAAGCGTAAAAAACTCTCGCCATGCGAGGCATGATCGAGCCCATCACCATAACGCTGGCGCAACTCGCCGAGTGTGCGCGAATGGGTTTGACGAGCTTGGGCACGCGCCAAGGGCGAAAGCGTGGTGTCAGCCTCGATCTCGCGTAAGCCAGCTTCAGCTTCAAGCCGCAATTGATTTACCCGCTGAGCATAGCCGAAAAAATCTTCAGCCCGCAAGAAAAAGCCGCGTCCAGTGCGTTTATGCCAACTGAGTTTGAGATATTTAGCCAAACGGTGGGCCGACGTTAGGCTTTGATCACGCTCTAAATCGTAGGTTCCGACGGCGATCGAGCGAGTGGCAACCGCCAAACCTTCTAGAAAAGTTGATTTGCCCGAGCCATTGTCGCCCACAATAATCGTCACAGGCGCATCAAAATCGAGGGTTTGACCAATCAAGGCTTGGATGGCCGGCACATTTAGGGGAAATTGCTCAGCATCGTGGGCATCGGGTGGTTTAATTTTCAAACTAGCGAGTAGCATGGCTCAATCTCGTAGCTCAGTGATTGTGGCTTGAAGCTGGCCTTGGTGCAATTGAATATTAATTGGATCGCCAACTGCTACGTGGCTGGTGTTAGTGAGGGTACGATCATTATGCAATACAACTGCATAGCCTCGCGCTAATGTTCGTTCGGGATTGAGTGCCACCAAACTGCGCTCGGCAACTTGAACTTTTAAGCGAGCCATTTCGAGCATGCGCTGGATCGCTCGCTGCAACTGTTGTTGTTGGGCGGTAACCTGCTCACGCGCTTGATGCAGCCGCATTTGAGGGTTGTGCCGTAAAAGCTGTTGTTGCTGTTGGCCTAATTCGCTGCGCAGCAATTGCAAACGCCCTTGAAACAAGCCATGCAACAGCCCAACGTGGCTGATCAATTCATCACGCAACGTTGCCAAATCGGGAGTGACCAATTCGGCGGCAGCTGAAGGCGTTGGCGCACGCAAATCGGCAACAAAATCAACAATTGTTGTATCGGTTTCGTGGCCAACTCCGGTGACGACTGGTACTGGCGAGGCAAAAATCGCCCGCGCTACAATCTCTTCGTTAAATGCCCAAAGATCTTCAATCGAGCCACCACCACGGGCCACGATAATCACATCTGGCTCAAAATCGAATAGCTCATACAAGGCCTCAACAATCGAAGGCGCGGCATCTTCGCCCTGCACAAGAGCAGGAGCGACAATCACTTCGGCCAAAGGAAAACGGCGGCGCAGCACATTCAACATATCCTGCAAGGCCGCCCCAGTGGGTGAGGTGACAATACCGATGCGTTGAGGAAATAGTGGTAATGGCCGTTTGCGTTCGGTTAAGCCCTCAGCTTCTAATTGGGCTTTGAGTCGTTCATATTGGGCTTGCAACAGGCCTTCGCCAGCAGGTGTAATAAAATCGATGTATAGTTGCAAGCGCCCATTATAGAGTTCAACTTTGCCATGACCTAAAATCGCCATGCCATCTTGGGGCAAGTAGCTCAAACGCAAGGCTGTAGAACGCCAAATCACCGCATCAATGCGGGCATCGGCTTCTTTGAGGGTCAAATACCAATGGCCTGATGAATGGCGTTTGCAGTTAGAAACCTCACCATAAACCCAAATATCACTCACCACTGGGTCGCTAGTGAGCACTGCATTAATATAGCCACATAATTCACTGACTGAAAGTTGTTCCATGGCTTGACCTGCTTATTGAGGATAGTAGCACAATTGTACGAGGATTTAACCAAAAAAACAATCGACAATTATTTAGCGGATTGAGTATGTTCCCTCACCCCCATGAAGATTGGAACTCCCCTCGCCCGCCGCAGTGGGAGAGGGGTTGGGGGTGAGGGCATGGAGATGATCCTTAAAACCAACCCTTGTAGGTCGGTTGATGAGGGAGCCAAACTTAATCAAGCGGCACGATTGAAATTAGCACTTGACCATATTCAACAGGCTGACTATTTTCAACGTGAATCGCGGCTACCCGCCCATGAATTTCGCTCTCGATTTCGTTCATCATCTTCATGGCTTCGACGATGCCAATCACATCGCCTGGATGAACCTCATCGCCAACTTTGACGTAGGCTGGGTCTTTGGGTGATGGCGAAGCATAGAAGGTTCCTACCATTGGCGATGTAATTGGTTGACCAATGGGAGCGGCAGGTGTTTCGGCAAGGTTGACAGCAACTGGCGCAGCCGCTACACCACTGGTTACAACCACGGGGGCCGCCACCGCATAGGGCGTGCGCTTGACATGAATTTTGGCATCGCCACGCTCAAGGCTTAGCTCAGTAATATCAGTTTGGGTGATTAACCGCAGCAACTCACGCACATCCTCGGTGAGTAAATTCTGTTCGGGTGTTTGCTCACTCATGGGCTAGCATCCTCAACTACACTGGAAAATGGCGACGGCGCAGGGATTCTTGCCCAGCGCCGTGATGATCAGCTTTAAACTAATGGGCCAAACCCCACTTAGATCCGAGTAATGTACTTACCGTTGGTGGTATCAACCCGAATCCGTTCGCCAACCGCGACGAATGAAGGCACTTGAACCACCAAGCCTGTATCGGTGGTTGCAGGCTTGCCGCCACCTGAAGCGGTATCGCCTTTGTAGTTTGGCTCGGTTTCAACCACGACCATCTCAACTGAAGGTGGCAACGAAATATCCAGCACTTCATCTTCGTAGGTCAAAACGTCGAAGGTTTCGTTTTCGCGAATGTACAACAACGCATCTTCGAGCAAATCCACGCTAACCGGGAATTGATCGTAGGTTTCGGTGTTCATCACATAGATGTAATTATCTTCGCGATAGAGATATTGCACGTTACGGGTTGACAAGCGGGCAACTTCGAAGCGTTCGCCAGCCATAAACGTTTTAACCGTTGTAGCACTGGTGCGGACATTGCGTAAGGTCAGGCGCAAGAATGCCGTGCCACGACCTTGCTTGACGTGGTTGGCTTCCATCACGCGGAACAATTCACCATCAATAATGAGGGTTAGACCTTTGCGTACTTCACCTGTTGAGACCATGATACAAGAACTCCCTTTGGGTTGTAATAAATTTTAGGCTTGCTCGATCACAATAATCGGGTCAAGTGGCGATTGTGTAAGAGTTTCAACGCCATTGGCGTTGAGCAAAACCAAGTTTTCGAGCCGCACGCCGCCCCAATCGGGCAGATAAATGCCTGGCTCAATGCTAAAAATTGAGCCAACTGGCAGCAGATCGTTATGCACACGACTGAGCCGTGGCTCTTCATGAATTTGTAGGCCAACCCCGTGGCCTGTGCCATGGCTGAAATATTCGCCATAGCCTGAGGCTTCGATCACATTGCGAGCCAAGGCATCGGCTTCTTTGCCAGTGGTGTTGGCGCTGATACCGTTGGTTGCATCGGCAAGGGCGTGGCGCACAATGCCATAAATTTCATCAAATTTGGCATCGGGCTGGCCTAAAACCAATGTGCGCGTCATATCGCCATGATAGCCAGCATAGAGCGCCCCAAAATCGACCACAATCGGCTGGCCTTGGCCCAGCGGGGCGTTGCCAGCGTGATAATGGGGCAAAGCGCTATTCAAGCCAGCACCCACAATAATCTCAAAGGCTAAACCATCGCCGCCATGCTCAACAATCGCCTTGTGCAATTCCCAGGCAACTTCGCGTTCGAGCATGCTTGGGCGCAACATCGGCTTGACTGCGGCTAAGGCTTGGTCGGTAATGTTAATTGCTTGGCGCAAGGCCGCAACTTCTTCACTGCTTTTGATCGCGCGGAGTTGCTCGGTCAATGCCCCAATGGCAACCAAGGTTACATCAGCAGGCAAGGCTTGGCGTAAGGCATTGTAATCGGCAACGCTGAGGGTTGCTGGCTCAAAGCCCAAGCGCGTGATCGGTGCAATATGGCGGCCAACACAGCTATACAAGCTTTCATCAAGCGTGCGGGTGATCGTTTCAAATTGGCTGGCCTCTTGGGCTGCTTGCACGGTATAACGGCCATCGCTGATTAATAATGCCCGTTGAGCATCAATAATCAACAAGCCTGCCGAGCCAGTAAACCCGCTCAAATAGCGTCGATTTTGGCTATTAGCGACCAACAATCCATCGATTTGGGCTGCTTCAAAAAGCATCCGCAACGCTGCGAGCCGTTCTTGAGACACCGCGCACCAGCCTTTCAGCACACTACAAGCCCGCTTGGGGTTGCCAACGGGCTTTGTGTAGTATATATGCCATCAAAGATGCTTGTCAAACGTTTTTATTGTAAAGCTGGTGTTCAGCCTATGCTTGTTTGATCCTCGGGCTATTTTACCCCGCCAAACGCAGCAAAGCAGCTATTTTTATGCAAAATATCGATCTTTTGGAAGCCAACGTTGCGCAAAATGTCAATTTGCCAGAGCAATGGGCGCGGCGAATCTTCGATTTCGATATACTCAAATACTTGGTCGCGGTAAGCCTCATCGCGGAAATCACTGAGATATTGGCCATAGCGTTGCCACATCAAGTTATGGACGGCCTCACTGGAATGTTCCACTAGATCGAAAATCCACAGCGAGCCGCCTGGCCGCAAGGCTGCATAACATTGGGCAAAGACCGCCTGCCATTCAGCATCGTCGCGTAGGTGGTGAAATACCGCCGCTGCCACAATAATATCAACCTGCTCATTGCCCAATTCAAGCTGGCGTACATCGCCTTGCAGTGCAGTAACCGTGCCTGTTGTGGCCGCCCCGACCCGTTGTTGCGCTCGCTCAAGCATTGGCAAACTCAAATCGATCAGGGTCACATCAAGGTTAGGTAATTCTTGCAAGATTCGTAGGCTATAGTTGCCAGCGCCGCAGCCAATATCCAACATATGACGAGCATTAGGAGTGGTGGCAGCGGCAGCTTGGGCAACTAAAGTCATTGCTAACGGGGCATCGACGGTCGCTGATTGACCAGTTTCCAAATTGGAAAAACGCTCAACATCAGCATCGAAGCGGGCACGAATCGTTTCAACGGTTGATTTGGTCATGGGAAATATCCTCAAACACAAACGAACTTCAATCGCGCTATTTTAGCAGGCTTGAGGAATTTTGTACTGATCAATATAGGATAAATTTAGTGCGCTTTTGGCTGGTTGAGTTTTTGGTGTTTCCAATCCCTGCCCCCCAACAACCGAACCCCGATCCCTCGCTGCGTGATTTCGCTGCTCAATCAATCCTTAATCGATGGTGGTCATTTTGATTGGTAATGCTGGGGCGGGCTTGCCGCGTACACGCCGAATTACTTCTTTGAGTGCTCCCAGCAGCAAACGTGGTGGCGAAAGCAGGCTGATTGTCAAGCCATTGCGGCCATCGGTGGCCTTCGATGCCAGCCAAACCGCTTTCTGGGCAGGCACACTGGGCGGATTGCCCCACATGCGCAAGATCGTGCTGAGCGCTTCAAGTTTGGCCTCGTAGCCCGCCATCACTTGCACGTCAGTCAGCATATCGGTGGTCATCAAGCCTGGGTTAAAGCCCAAAACTTCGATGGCTTGGTTGCGATGTTCTTTGGCGAGGGCCAAGGTAAAATTGCGTACCCAGCTTTTGCTAGCACCATAGGCGGTTTGAAACGGCACAGGCCCAGTATCGCCCCGCCCAAACAGATTGATCAATTTGCCATGACCTTGTTGTTGAAAATGTTTGAGCGCAGTAATTGAGCCGTGGTATGTGCCAAAAATATTCGTGTCGATCACGCGCCGATAATCGCGAGGATGAATTGCCACAGTCGCACCATAAGGCCCAGCCACGCCAGCATTGTTGATCCAGACATCAAGTTTGCCAAACTGGGCGATGGTTTGATCGCGTAGCGCTTCGATTGCTGCCAAATCGCCAACATCGCAGGTTGTCGCCAGCACATGGCTCGATTGGCGTTTGAGTTGAGCCAGGGCTTGTTCAAGACTGGCCTGATCGCGGCCAGCAATCACAACTTTGGCTCCTTGGCGCAACATTGCTTCGGCCATTGCCAAGCCCAAGCCACGGCTACCACCAGTAATGACAATCACTTTATCTAAAAGTTTCATTGGGCACTCCTAACTACTTGCGCTTGAATGTTAATTCTTCTTGCAAAGCACCGTTGACAAAACGCTGTAACCGCATGTCTCCATCCGAATTCTTAGGATATAAACGCCACTCTTCTGGCTCAACATTTACAATCAACATGTTGGTTTCGATTTGCGGAGTAGCCGAAAATTCTTTGTTAATTTGGGTTGCTGGGCACGCTGTAGTTAAACCCACAAATGCTTTATTGCGCGGAAGACCTTCAAAACGAATGTTAAGCATTTGAATTTCTGAGATCGAATTCTCGTTTTGCCAACATCCTGCAAACCAACCAAAACTTGTAGGAATATTTGGTCCTGTTGGTTGGCTAGTCGTCTTGGTTAGCTTGATTTCCAATCGGTTATTAGCATCGTTAATGTTATATGCAGCCTTAATTGAATTATAGGTATCGGCCTTAATTTCAATGATGATTGAATTTTTATCTTTTGAGATACTTACTGTAGCATTCCCATTAGTATCTGTGTTAATTATTGTAGTATTATCAATAACAACTGTTGCATTATTAATTGGCGTATTAGTTTCTTGATCAATCACAATAATTATGATATCGCGTTTTTGATCAAACGGTAATATATTGAAATACATCAATATTTGACAAATTGCTGCTACAGTGGCAAGAATGGCAAATAGGAAAAGTATTTTCTTGTTTTCTTGTAATCGTTCAATTAAAGAAGATTTTTTTGAAGTAGTTTTAGCGTTTTTTGGTTCATCGTTATTAGCAGGTAACGTTGAGGGGGTAGAGTTATTTAATTGATTCTTTTCGGCTGCCTTGATTTGTTGCTCTAGTTTTTCGCGCTGTTGGAGCAAGGCTGGCGCTGAATGCTTATCGCCACCATCTTGAGTAATTTGCTTTTGAATCTCATCAAGTTTTTGCTTCAATTGATCGATTGTTGGCATAACTTCAACCTCAGGTAGTTATAAATTGAAGCAGCGCTTCATAATGGGTCAGATCTTCCAACAGCAAATCGGGCTGGTGCTCAGCAAGTTGTTCGAGGCTGAAGCGACCAGTTGCCACGGCGACCGAGCATGCTCCAGCAATTTTGGCGCAAGCAATATCAAACGGCGTATCACCAATTACCACCACATCATCAAACGTGCCATGCCAACCAGCAGCTTGTGCTCGTTGCAATGCCACGGGCACTAAATCGTTGCGAATATGGCTATCCGAGCCGAACGCACCCCATTCCCAACGAAAATGGCGACTGAGATCGACGGCATCGAGTTTGATCTTGGCGGTGCGTTGCATATTGCCAGTCAGCAGCGAGTGAATTGTATGCGCTTGTAAGTGGCTCAAGGCTGCATGAACCCCATGTAAAATTGTGGTTTCATGTTGTAGATATTCAAAACGGGCCTGCAATTCACCTTCGTAAACCACATAAAATTGCTCAAGCCGTTCGAGAATCGCCACCTCATCCCAAGTATGCAAGGTCTCGCGAACGATCAAGCCATCGGTTTTGCCAGCAGTCGAGCTAAGCGGCAGATCAACCTCGTATACACGCTGAAACGCAGCCTTGAAAGCTTCAAGACTGCGCCCATGTGACCGAATCAGGGTTCCATCAATATCCCAGAGCAGCAATTTCATTGTTCGGTTGGTTCCCCATTGACAAGGTCGGCCAGCGGCTGCACCAATTCGCCAAGGCTGCGGAATTGTGGCCCCAGCTCGGTATCTTTAAGTGGAATATTGACTGGCACGGTTAAACTGACGGGCACTGAGGCTTGCAGCGGAATCGTCAGGCTCAGATAGACTGGCAATTCCAAACCTTCGGGCAAATTCAAGGCCACACTGGCTTTGAGATAACCCACGCCAGGCAGGGTAATATCGGCGGGCACTTGCAACGGCACGGCTTGGGTTATCCGCACATTGGTATTTTGGCTAACTGGCACTTGCAAGGTAATCGGCAATTGCTCGTTCAACGGTACGCTAGCTTTAATCGTGGCATTGCTCAGGCCATCAATCGTATCAGTTAATTTGGCAATAGTTGGTTTGAGTGGCGCTAGGCCGGTTTTATAGCCAAATAGCGCAATTGCTAAAACGCCTAAACCAATAATCAGCACAATATTGAGGATAAAGGAGGTCATGATCATAAACTTGTACGAGCGATCGATATCAACTCGTTCAACAGCAGTTGTTTTGGTCGAATCGGTGGATTTGCGGTTGCGATTGGCCACGTCAACCTCCTTGCAGTGCCTCGAAGGGGAAAATTCATCAGCAGTATACCACAGCCGATCGTTGCTTGTTAGAGCCATTCTGTCATAAATATTGTGATCACCACCCCTCCGCCCCGCCTCAAGGCGGGGAACGCAGGGTGTTTTCATCCCCCTGCACCCCCTAATAGTTGTTACGTGGACTGTCTCTGTGCTTTCTTATACCCTAAAGTGAGATATTCTTCTGAGTATTTAGCTGTAAATTGATCATCTAATAGCCAAATAATGCCTTTTGATCCTGAAACGATGCGCTATGCTACAATGCGCGTTGGTAAACAAGCAAGCCCATGCGTGAGGATGTGATTATGGCCCTCCATGAATTGACAATTGCCGAGGCCCGCGCCCAATTGGATCGCGGTGAGATTACCTCGGTGCAACTGACCGAGGCTCTGCTGGAACGCATCGCCGCGTTAGAGCCAACCCTGCATTCGTTTTTAACTCAAACGCCCGATTTGGCTTTGCAACAAGCGCAAGCTGCCGACGAGCGCATCAAGGCTGGCAACGCCACAAGCTTAACTGGCATTCCGTTGGGCATTAAAGATGTGATTGTCACCAAAGATGTGCGTACCACCTGCGGCTCGAAAGTGTTGGAGAATTGGGTTCCACCCTACGATGCCACCGTCGTGAGCAAACTCAACGAGGCTGGCACGGTAACTCTCGGCAAGCTCAATATGGATGAGTTTGCTATGGGTTCGTCCAACGAAAATAGTGCTTTTGGTGGTACACGCAACCCATGGGATACCGAACGTGTGCCTGGTGGCTCATCGGGTGGTTCGGCGGCGGCGGTTGCTGCTGGTCAAGCTTTTGGCACGTTAGGCACTGATACTGGTGGCTCAATTCGCCAGCCTGCCGCTTTGTGTGGGATTGTCGGTTTGAAGCCAACCTATGGGCGGGTTTCGCGCTATGGTTTAGTGGCCTTTGCCTCATCACTCGATCAATGTGGGCCATTCGCTCGCACAGTTGAAGACGTGGCACTGCTGCTCGAAACCATCTCAGGCCATGATCCCAAAGATTCGACCAGCGCCAATTTGCCAGTGCCCGATTATCGCGCTAGCTTAACTGGCGACATTCGCGGCCTCAAAGTTGGCGTGCCCAGTGAATATTTCGTTGATGGCATGGAGCCTGGGGTTGAAAAAGCGGTACGCACGGCGATTGAGCAGATTAAGGATTTGGGTGCTGAAATCGTTGAGGTTTCGCTGCCCCACACCAAATATGCCTTGCCAGTGTATTACATCATTGCTCCAGCCGAATGTAGCACCAACTTGGCTCGCTTCGATGGCGTGCGCTATGGCGTGCGCTTGGAAGGCAATGGGCTGTTCGATGAAATTGAATCGACCCGCGGCCAATTGTTTGGCTCGGAGGTGCGCCGCCGGATTATGCTTGGAACGTATGCGCTCTCATCGGGCTATTACGATGCCTACTATCGCCGTGCCCAACAAGTGCGTACCTTGATTCGCCGCGACTTCCAAGAGGTTTGGAGTAAAGTCGATTTATTGGCAGCGCCAACCTCGCCCAGCGTGGCCTTCAAAATTGGCGAAAAAGCTGATGATCCAGTGGCGATGTATCTTTCGGATGTGTGTACCTTGCCAATTAACTTGGCTGGTGTGCCTGGCTTGGTCGTGCCATGTGGCTTTAGCGACAATTTGCCAACCGGCCTGCAATTGATTGGCAAGCCGTTCGATGAAGCAACCTTGCTGCGCGTCGGCCATGCCTACGAGCAACATAACAGCTGGTACAAACAACATCCAAGTTTGTAGCCAAACGTTTCGTAACCACGAAGAATGCGAAGACCACTAAGTAATGATCCTTCGTGCTCTTCGTGTCCTTCGTGGTTAAATTTCATCCCTCATCCCTCTCCCTAAGCTATTGCAATCTCTGAGCGCCACGGCTACCATTGAACTACGGAAGCATCTAGTAGGGAGCCAACGGCATGACCAGTTATAGCATCACTGGGCGGGTGGTTCGGACGATTGATCTTGCGCCGCTTGCCAACATTAGCGTGCGGTTTATCTCACAAGCAGGCTATCTGAGCAATGTGGCCAATCGCAGCCTCTTGCCAGCAGGCCAAGTCGATTGGACGCGCTCGCTGACAGGGTTTAGCGGCACACGCTGGGAATGTTGGGAGCAGCAGATCAATGGCAAAGTAGCAATTGCTTGGGGCGATTTTCGCGATGGTGCCTTGATCTACAACCCACATTTGAGCGACGATGGACGGGTGTTTCATAGCGACAAAACCTATTTGATGCCCGAAGTTTCGCCCGCCCAAGAAGTCAGTTGGACCCGCCAAATCACTGGGTTTGCTGGCTCGCGCTGGGATTGCTGGGTGCAATATATCGATAAGCGCGTGCCAATTACTTGGGAATTATTTCGTGATAATGCTTTGATTCATAACCCCCAATTGGCTGCTGATGGCCGTTTATTCCAAACCGCCAAAACCTATCTGATTCCCGATGTTGCGCCTGTGGCCCGTGCTGCCTGCGAAGTCAAAACCGATGCCCAAGGCAATTATCGCTTTGACAATATTGGCGCTGGTGCGGTTGGCTTGCTCGAAGTCAATGTGGCTGGTTATACCCCGGTTCGCGTACCAGTGATTGTCAACAATACGATTAATCAGCCGATCAATGTACGCGGTGGTGGTAGCGGTGTGCGCTCGGCTCACCCTAGCTATAATGCTTTACATCCCAAAGTGCGGGCGATTATCGATCAAGCCTTGTTTATGCTGGGCGATGAAAAAACAGTTTATGATGCGCTGCCCACTAATTTGCAACAAATGTGTTATGGATCACAATTCGCCAGCAATCCCAATCATCAATACTATAAAGATATTGTTTGCGCCGATTTGGTGAGCATTTGTTTGGCGGCAGCAGGCTTTAACGTGAATTGGAACAGCGGGGCCAACCCACATATGGCTCAGCATTATGCGCCTGGCCCAGCCACCCTCCAAGAAATTAGCGATGCCAACGATTGGCAACCAGGCGATGTGCTGGTGTTTGGCAATAATGGCGCTGCGCGGGCTGGCCATGTTACCTTGTACGTTGGCCCGTTCCAAGGCACTGATCGTTCAGGCACAAATTATGCGCTGAGTGCCAATTTCGATGTGATTGAAGCCAGCATGAACTTTGATCTTGCCAATGGTCAGCGTTGGGGCTTGGGCAATATCGCCACCACCCGCCAGCAATGTTTGCAAGGCAAGCGTGGCTATCAATGGGTCAAGCGGGTGCGTTTGAAAGAAGTCGCAGCATTAATTTAAATTGCTAGGCACTCAAATGAAGTGACGATCTGCAACCGATTGCTGATTCGCAGGTGAGCTAAACTGCGCTACAATGGGGCATATCGTCATTTCTCAATGTGGAGGAAAGACCCTCATGGAACGACCAATTCGGGTGTTAGTGGCCAAACCAGGGCTTGATGGCCACGACCGTGGCGCAAAAGTGATCGCCCGTGCCTTGCGTGATGCAGGCATGGAAGTTATTTATACAGGGTTGCAACAAACCCCCCAAATGATCGTTGAAGCCGCCTTGCAAGAAGATGTTGATTGCATTGGCTTGTCGATTCTCTCAGGTGCGCATATGACCTTGCTGCCCAAAATCACCACGATGCTGCGCGAAAACGATGGCGCGGATATTTTGGTCGTGGCTGGCGGCATTATCTCCGATGAAGATGCAGCAATCTTGCGCAAGGATCATGGGATTGCGGGAATTTTCGGGCCTGGCTCTTCGACCCATGCAATTATCGATTTTATTCGTGAGCATGTTGAGCGTAGCTCGGTAGAAGGGTAGGTTGGGCGTGGAACTTGTAGCAAAGGCTCGTGCTGGCAATCGCCGCGCACTGGCCCGCTTGATAACCTTGGTTGAAGCTGGCGATGCCCAAGCCCAAACGGCTTTGGCGGCGCTCTACCCCTACACTGGCCATGCCCATATCGTCGGGGTAACTGGTGCACCTGGCACTGGCAAATCGACATTGGTCACCCAAATGGCTTTGCATTGGCGTAGTCTTGGGCGCACGGTCGCCGTGTTGGCAGTTGACCCAACTTCACCATTTAGCGGTGGCGCAATTTTAGGCGATCGGATTCGCATGCAAGCCTTGGGCGGCGATAGCGGCTGTTACATTCGTTCGATGGCGAGTCGTGGCAGCCTTGGTGGTTTATCACGGGCTACTGGCGATGCCGTCAAAGTGCTCGATGCAGCAGGTTTTGACATCGTGATTGTTGAAACTGTGGGAGCTGGTCAGGCCGAGGTTGAAATTGCCCGCGAAGCCCATACCGTGGTGGTCGTCGAAGTACCGGGCATGGGCGATGATATTCAGGCAATCAAGGCGGGCATTTTGGAAATTGCCGATGTGTTTGTGGTCAATAAAGCTGATCGCGAGGGCGTTGAGCGCACGGTTCGCCAATTGCAGATGATGTTGCATCTTGGCAGCGGCGAACATCGCGATGGCTGGGAGCCGCCGATTGTCCAGACCGTTTCCAACACTGGTAAGAATATCGCCGAAGCTGCTGCTGCGGTCGAACGCCATCTCGAACATCTTAAAAGCAACAATTTGCTCGAATTGCGCGAACGCGAGCGGATTGAGCGCGAGTGGAAAGTGATTATGCGTGAAACGTTGCTGCGCCAATTGCTGCAACGACTTGAGCCTCACGTCCATGAACAACTGCTCAAACAGATGAGCGAACGCCAACTCGACCCGTATGCTGCCGCCAACCAAGCGATTGAAAGCGTTTTGGAATTCCCGCAACCGCCAGCTCCCTCTCCCGCCTAACAGTCGAGGCGAGCTGTGCTCAGAATGGCATCGATCTGGCGAATAATGGCTGGAATCCTCGGCATCCGACCTCGGTTTTGGTTGAGGTTTGGTTTGCGCACCACCCAACCAACCCGAGGTCGTTATGCCTACTTGTCTACACGCACTGTGAGCGAGGGCTGAGCAAAGATTTAGCGCTCAGCAACCTCAACCCAAGTGCGATTGCGGTCGCCAGTGTAAATCGATTGTGGACGAATGATCCGGCCAACAGTGCGTTGCTCGAAGGCGTGGGCAATCCAGCCGACGGCGCGGCTGATCGTGAAGGTTGGGGTGAAGAGGTCGGTTTCAAAGTCGATGCCATGCAACAGCAAGGCGGTATAGAACTCGACGTTAGTTTGCAATTTGCGACCTGGCTTGTGTTCTTCAAGCAGTCGAATCGCGGTTTGCTCAACGTGGCGCACAAGTTCATACAACTCACGATTGCCATCGTTGGCAAAGAGTTGATCGGCTGCGCCTGCCAAAACCTCGGCCCGTGGATCGCGCACTTTGTAGACGCGATGACCAAAACCCATCAAGCGCTCACCGCGTGCCAACTTGGCGCGGAGCACTTCCTCAGCACGATCAGCTGTGCCAATTTCAAACACCATATCTAAGGCTGGGCCAGGTGCGCCGCCATGCAACGGCCCTTTGAGCGCCCCAATTGCTCCAGTCACCGCTGAAACCAAATCCGATTCAGTCGAGATGATCACGCGAGTGGTGAAGGTCGAAGCATTCAGACCATGGTCAACCACGGTGTTGAGATAGGTTTCGAGTGCCCGTACTTGCTCGGCGCTTGGCTCTTTACCAGTCAACATCCACAAATAATTGGCAGCATGGCTTAAATCGCTACGTGGCTCAATAAATTCAGCTTGGTTGCGTGCTCGCCAGTAGGCCGCCACAATCGTCGGCAAGGCGGCCACGATTCGTTGGGCCGTAGCTTTTTCATCGGCCAATGGGGTTAATGTGGCGGTGGCAGCCCGCAGCGCATCCATCGGATCTGCCTGTTCGCGGCCAAGTTGTTGGGCAACTTCTAATGTAAGGGCTGATAATTGGCGCTGGCTAACTAGGCTTTGGTGTAATTCAGTTAGTTCGCTTTGGCTTGGTAAATGGTCATTCCACAAGAGAAAAATCGTTTCCTCGAAGGTAGCAAACGGGGCCAACCGCTCCAAGGGAAAGCCGGCAATAATTAATTCCCCAGCTTGGCCATCGACACTGCTGAGCCGCGTTGCCGCCGCAACGATCCCTTCCAAACCTACATGAACTTGGGTTTCAGTCGCCATTGACAATCGATCCTTTCCAGCGTGTTAGGCCTTGAGCGGCAATTTTGCCGCTTGAAATTCCTGCTGCTATCGACTATAAATAGATTTATCAATGTTGTCAATGTTGATTGATGAATCAATATTGGAATGGAGCAACGCAATGACGCGCTATTTGAGTGCTCGCGAAGTGGCCGAGCATTTGGGAATTAGTGTGCCAACCGTGTATGCCTATGTGAGCCGCGGGTTGTTGCACTCGGAGCCAGCCGGAGCGCATGCTCATCGCTATTTGTTCGATCAAGTTGAGCAATTGAAATTACGCCGCGAAGGTCGGCGCAATCCGGCCAGCGTGGCGGCTGGGGCATTGCATTGGGGCACGCCAGTGCTCGATTCAGCGATCACGCTGATCGATAATCAGCAGGTCTATTATCGTGGGTTTGATGTGCGCGAATTGGCCAGTAGTGCTAGCATCGAAGAGGTTGCCAACCTGATTTGGGTTGGTGATCGTCAGCAAAGCCAGCAATTATGGGCCGATTTGCCAGCGCTAAACATTCCACAGTTGCCTGATCTGCCGTTGCTTGAGCAATTTGTCGTGGCTTTAGCAATCGTTGGCAGCAACGATCATGCCGCTTTCGATCAACGCCCGCAAGGTTTGCAACGCACGGCGGTGCGGGTGGTGCAATTGCTGATCAGCGTGGCCGCCAAGCAACCTTTGCAAGGACCAATCGTGGCCCAGCTCGCCGAGGCTTGGCAGATTCCGCTACATTTACAGCCTTTGCTCAATGCTGCGCTGATTGTCAGTGCTGATCATGAACTCAACGTTTCATCGTTCACTGCTCGCTGCGTGGCTTCGGCGGGCACAACCTTGTATGCTGTGGTTAGTGCAGGCTTGGCGGCGCTGGGCGGGGTGCATCATGGCAAGCAAAGCGAATTAAGCGAGCTACTGTTGGATGAGCTATTACGTAGCCCCGATATTTATACGGCGTTGGCCCAAAAGTTGCGCTTAGGCCAGCCGATTCCTGGCTTTGGCCACCCAATGTATCCCAACGGCGACCCACGCGGCAAGGTGTTGCTCGATCTGATTCGTCAATTAGCGCCGCAATTTAGCAACGATATTGATCGCATTATCCAAGCCGTTTATGAATTATTGGGCGATCATCCGACGATCGATTTTGGCTTGGCGTGGGTCGGGCGGGTGCTGAATTTGCCCTTGGGCAGCGCAATGAGCCTATTTGCCCTAGGCCGCAGCGTCGGCTGGATTGGCCATGCCTTGGAGCAATATAGCGATGCACGGTTGATTCGGCCCCGTGCTCGCTACACGGGCGAACGGCCAAATATAATCAAGATTTAACCTGTGCTGCAACGCGTTATTTAGCCGATTCTAATGGGCTAAATTGCGCTTTTAAGCACTACTTGACAAAATATCTAAATCGCACTATTATTCGCGACATTATGAAGAAACAAATGCTCACCAACCTTTTTTCGCCAGCATTGCGGCTGCGTCGTCCCCGTACCAACGAGGTTCGGTGGGCTTGCGCCGTTTGTGCTGCATAACAGGCAACGAGCAAGATTACAAACGCCCAAGCGTTTCCCCCCGAACCTCATTTGATGGTTCGGGGGGAATCTTTTTTAGCTCGAAATTATGAATTATGAGGGATAAAGGATGAAACGTTTGAATGATGCACTATCCATGTGTTCATCCCTCATAATTCATCCTTCATCCTTAACCATAGGGAGTTCGCAATGATTCGTGTTGGTATTTTTGGCGTGACGGGATACGCCGGATACGAACTAGCTCGCTGGTTGCAGCGCCACCCAAGCGCCAGCGTGGTTTGGGCTGTTTCCGAATCGTCGGCGGGCAAGCGCTTGGCGCAGGTTGTGCCTGGGCCACTTGATATGCCTTTGTTGGCTGCGAATCAGGTTGATTGGCAGGCAGTTGATCTAATTTTCACGGGGTTGCCGCATGGTGTCGCTGCCCAAACGGTGGCAGAGGCTCGCAAGCATGGTGTCAAAGCCATCGACCTCTCCGCCGACCTGCGACTGGACAACCCCGCCGCTTACACCCGCTGGTACGACCACACGCATCCCCACCCTGAACTTTTGAATGCTCCCTATGGCTTGCCTGAACTGAATCGCGCTGCATTGGTCGATGTGCCAGCAATTGCCAACCCAGGTTGCTACCCCACCAGTGTTTTACTTGGTTTAGCACCTTTGCTCGAACAAGGTTGGTGGCAAACTGGTCAAACCATCATCATCAATGCTGCTTCGGGCGTTTCGGGCGCTGGCCGCGCACCCAAACAGCACTTGCATTTTGTCGAGGCTCACGAAAATTATAGCCCCTACAACATTGGCCATACCCACCGTCATGTTGGCGAAATTGAGCAAGAATTGAGCAAGTTGGCAAACGCACCAGTTAACACGATTTTTGCACCACACCTCTTGCCGACCCAACGCGGTATTTTAAGCACAATCTATGTGCCAATTCAGCCAGAGCTAGATTTGGTCAGCATTCATGCGCTTTATCGCCAACGTTATGCTGCTGAGCCATTTGTTAATGTGCTCGATCAAGGTCAGTTGGCCAGTTTGGCCCATGTTGTGCATACCAACGATTGCGCAATTGGCTTGACGCTCGCTCAGCCTGGCATGTTGATCGTCACAGCGGCGATTGATAATTTGCTCAAGGGTGCTTCGGGTCAAGCAATTCAAAATATGAATATTATGTTTGGTTTGCCTGAAACCACGGGCTTGCGCTAGGAGTGTGCAATGCGGATCTTGAAGCTTGGCGGCAATGAAATAGATGACCCAACCTGGCTGGCCCGTTTGGTCGCGGTGATCCAAACCATGGTCAATGTCAACGATGTACCAATTTTGGTCCATGGCGGTGGCAAGGAAATTGGCCAATTGCAGGTAGCGCTTGGTGGTGAGCCGCAATTTGTGGCTGGCCTGCGCGTCACCGACCAAACCGCGCTCAAAGCGGCCACGATGGTGCTTTGTGGCATGGTCAGCACCCGTTTGGTTGCGGCCTTGAATGTAGTTGGCGTGGAAGCCCTTGGCTTGTCGGGGGTTGATCGCAACTTGGTGTATGCCACCCGCTTGGAGCATGGCGCTGGCGATTTGGGTGCAGTTGGCAAGCCAGCCCGCATTCGCGCCACGGTTTTATTTGAAGCCTTGGCAGCAGATGTTGTGCCTGTGCTAGCTCCCTTGTGTGCTGATGGCGTTGGCGGCACGCTGAATGTCAATGCTGATGTGTTTGCGGGAGCGATTGCTGCTGCTGTTGGAGCCGATGAAGCGGTGTTTATCTCGAATGTACCTGGGGTTTTGATTGATGGTGTGGTTGCGCCACGGCTCAACACCAACGATATTCAGGCATTAATCGCCAATGGCACAATCAGCGGCGGCATGATTCCCAAGGTCGAATCGGCCTTAAGCGGCTTGCAAGCTGGGGTGAAAATTGTGAGGATCACCAACATCGATCAGCTTGATGCTGGCACAATTATCGAGACTGCCTAATGCCAAGTCATTCGGTTTACGACAATATTCGCACCCGAGTGATTGTGCTGCGTGAGCAAGAACTCTTGATTTTGGCCACCGAAGATCAGCCAGAATTAGTTTGGCGTTTGCCTGGCGGTGGTTTAGAACGCGGTGAATCATTGGCCGATTGTGCCGCCCGCGAAGTTTGGGAAGAATGCGGTATTCGGGTGCAAGTTGGCAAAGTTGCTTTCTTGCGCGAGTGGGTTATTCCAACCTATGCCATCATCGACCCTGAGGATCGCGAGCCAAACTATGGCTTAGAAGTGTTTCTGTATGCTACGCCGTTAGATCCGCAGGCTACACTTCATGCCGAGGCCGCCGATAAACCAATGCCCGAATGGCGAGCCTTAGCTGACATTGCCAGCCTGCCATTTTGGCCCAAAGAGCTGAAATCGTTGGCAACGTTTTTGGCTCAAGGTCAACGCCCAAGCGCCACCCATTCATTCGTTAGCAGCTTTGAATCTGGTTGGGCAATCCCGCCAGCAATCGACTGGGCTTGATGCCTCACCCCCTCTCCCGCCCAGCAGGCGAGGGGGAAACGCTCTAAAATTCTCCCCTCTCCCGCCGCAGTGGGAGAGGGGATGGGGGTGAGGGCAGGGTACACACTTTATCGATATTAAACATTATCCGGCGCAAGCCGTTTTGGGAGTAACCAATCAATGGTTGCCATTCAACACAGTACACTTTTGGCTCCAATCGATCCTGCGGACGTTGTAGTTCGGCCAGCCCATGAAGACGATGTAGCTGGTATGAGTGAATTGGTAGCTGAAAATGTGCGGGCTGGGCATTTATTACCCCGTTCCGCTGACGAAATTCGTGCTTCTTTAGCAAATTGGGTAGTTGCCTGCCATGGCCAACGGGTGATTGGCATCGGCTCGTTGTTGCTGATGAATCCTGATCTGGTTGAGGTTCGCTCATTAGCTGTAGCAACCGAGTATCGTGCCGCTGGTGTAGGAGCCAAAATTGTGCTCGAACTGGTTGCGCAGGCAAAATTGCGCCGCATTCATACCGTTTTTGCCTTGACCCGTGCCGTCTCGTTTTTTGTGCGCTTGGGCTTTAGCATCACCGACAAAGAACGCTTCCCTGAAAAGGTTTGGCGCGATTGTGTCAAATGTCCACTCGTCACCTGCTGTGACGAAACCGCCGTCGTTTGGGAACATTAAATAAAAGGATGAAGGATGAAGGATGAGGGATGAAGATCTAATCCCTTGGGTTTATCCTTAACTTTGTCTGTTGTGAAATGAAGGATAGTTCAGGGATTTTATCCCTCATCCCTCATCCTTCATCCCTTCATAAGGAGTTCATTGGTCATGTCGAATGCGACTGCAAATAAAGTGGTGCTGGCCTACTCAGGTGGTTTGGATACCAGCGTGATCGTGCCGTGGTTGAAGGAACACTATGGCTGCGAAGTCGTCTGTTACTGCGCCAATCTTGGCCAAGATGACGATCTGAGCGGCGTAGAAGCCAAAGCGATTGCTTCAGGTGCAAGTGCCTGCTATGTCGAAGATTTGCGCGAAGAATTCGTGCGCGATTTCTTGTTTCCCATGCTGCAATCGGGCGCAACCTACGAACGCACCTACTTGCTCGGCACCAGCATCGCCCGCCCACTGATCGCACGTGGTCAGGTGCAAACTGCCTTGAAAGTTGGTGCTGATGCACTTTCCCACGGCTGCACGGGCAAAGGCAACGATCAAGTGCGCTTTGAATTGACCTACATGGCCTTGGCTCCGCACATGAAAATTATCGCGCCATGGCGTGAATGGCACATTCGCTCACGTGAAGATGCACTGGATTATGCTGCGTTGCACAATGTGCCAGTTACCAGCACTCGCGCCTCGATCTACAGCCGCGACGGCAATATTTGGCACTTGAGCCATGAAGGTGGCTCGTTGGAAGACCCATGGTTGGAGCCAGAATTGACCATGTTCCAACGCACCGTAACCCCTGAAGAAGCCCCCGATTTGCCAGAATACTTGGAAATTGGCTTCGAGCGTGGTATTCCAGTTAGCGTGAATGGCGAGCAACTTGGCCCGGTGGCCTTGCTGCAAACCCTCAACGACATTGGCGCTCGTCATGGCGTTGGCCGCGTCGATTTGGTCGAAAATCGCTTGGTCGGCATGAAGAGCCACGGCGTATACGAAACGCCAGGCGGCACATTGCTCTATCGTGCTCACCAAGGCCTCGAAGAATTGGCGCTTGATCGCGAAACGTTGCACTTCAAAGATACCTTGGCAATCCGCTTCTCAGAGTTGATTTACAACGGTCAATGGTGGTCGCCGTTACGCTATGCCTTGTCGGCATTTTTCACTGAAACCCAAAAGAACGTTACAGGTGTTACCCGCTTGAAAGTCTTCAAAGGTGGCGTACATTTGGTTGGCCGCAAGGCTGAACGCAGCTTGTACGTACCCGATTTGGCAACCTTCAGCGAAGATGCAGTCTATAACCAAGCCGATGCTGAAGGCTTTATCAAGCTCTTTGGCTTGCCCCAAAAAGTTGAAGCCTTAACCTCAGGAGCTGAATAAGCATGAGTATCTTTCGTTTTGCCGCCGGCTTCCGCAGTGCTGCGGGGCGATGTGGCTTGAAGGCCAGTGGTAATCCTGATTTAAGTTTACTTGTTGCTGATAGTGTTTGCACCGGGGCTGGGGTATTTACCACCAGCCTCGTCAAAGCTGCTCCAGTGCTCTACGATCAAGCAGTGTTAGCCGAGCACGCCAGCGAAATTCGGGCAATTATTGCCAATGCTGGCTGTGCCAATGCTTGTACTGGAGCACAAGGCGATGCGGCTGCCCGCGAGATGGCTCGTTTGGCGGCTGAAGCAGTTGGTTGCGAACCACATCAAGTTTTGGTGCTTTCAACTGGTGTCATCGGCCATCAACTGAATGTTGAAAAAGTTGCTAAGGGCGTGGCGGCAATTGCGCCTGAATTAAGCGTTGAGCATGCTCCAGCGCTTGCCGAAGCGATTATGACCACCGATACCCGCCCCAAAACGTCGAGCGCCACGGCGGTGATCGATGGAGTTGAGGTAACGGTGGCTGGGGTGGCCAAAGGCGCAGGCATGATCCATCCGATGATGGCAACCATGCTTTCAATTGTCACCACCGATGCAGCAATCGATGCCGATTTGGCCCAAAGTTTGTTGCGCGAAGTCACCGATGCATCATTTAACTGTGTAACGGTGGATGGCGACCCGAGCACCAACGATACGCTGTTGTTGTTGGCCTCTGGCGTGAGTGGCGTAACGATCAACGCCAGCAATATTGCGGCCTTCCGCCAAGCACTCGAAATTGTCTGCATCGATTTGGCTAAACAAATTGCTGCCGATGGCGAAGGCGCAACCAAGTTAATCACCATCACGGTTGATCATGCGCCGAGTATTGCCGCAGCCCGTACCGTTGCCCGCAAAATTGCCTGCTCACCCTTGGTCAAAACCGCGATTCACGGCGGTGATCCCAATTGGGGGCGGATTTTGGCGGCAGCTGGAGTTGCTGGTGTACCCTTCGATCCCAGCCACGTTGAATTGTGGTTGGGCGAGGTGCAATTAGTTGCTGGTGGCACGCCGACCAACTACAACGAACGCGAAGCCGCCAGCCAAATTAGTGGTCAACAGGTCGCGATTCGGCTAAATCTTGGGGCTGGCGCGGCTACTGGCTATGCTTGGACCTGCGATTTTAGCGCCGAATATGTGCGAATTAACGCTGATTATCGGACGTAAATGAGGGACTAGGGGTCAGGATTCAGGGATCAGTGATTAGGGATCAGTAATTAGGGATCAGGGGTCAGAATCTAATTTTGACCTAGCTTCATGACTTAGGGCTGAGCCAAACTTACTTTCTCTGCGCCGCTGCGTTAATCCTGATCCCTGACCCCTAGCCCCTGATCCCTAAATAACGAGGTAACCAAACCATGTGGGGTGGACGATTTAGTGGCTCGTTGGCTGAGCATATGCGCTTATTCAACGATTCGTTTCCAATCGATCGGCGCTTATGGGCCGAAGATATTCGCGGCTCAATTGCTTGGGCCAATGGCCTCGAACGCGCTGGCATTTTGCAAGCCGCTGAATGCCAAGAACTGATCGCAGGCTTGCGCCAAGTCTATCAAGAATTTGAAGAAGGCCTGTTTTTGCCATTAACCAGCGACGAAGATATTCACACGGCGGTCGAACGGCGTTTGGGCGATTTCATCGGAGCCTTAGCGGGCAAATTGCATACTGGTCGCTCACGCAACGATCAAGTGGCGACCGATACCCGTTTGTGGACGTTGGGCGCACTCAAACTAGCCGATGATCTGATTCGCGATGTGCAAGCAGCCTTGCTTGAGCAAGCCAAAGCGGTTGGCGAAACAATTTTACCTGGCTATACCCACCTGCAACGGGCACAGCCAGTCTTGTTATCGCACGCACTTTTAGCCCATTTTTGGCGTTTAGATCGCGATCGCCAACGTTTGCATGATGCAACCAAGCGGGTCAGCGTGCTGCCACTTGGCTCAGGCGCACTGGCTGGCACGGCCTTCGCAGTTGATCGGGCAGCACTTGCAGCCGAATTAGGCTTTGCCAGCATCAGCCAAAATAGCCTTGATGCTACCAGCGACCGCGATTATATTGTCGAAATTTTGGCAGCAATCGCGCTGTTAGGTGTGCACATCAGCCAACTCGCCGAAGACTGGATCATCTGGAGCAGCTCGGAATGGGGCTTTGTAGCGCTAGACGATGCCTATTCAACCGGCTCAAGTTTAATGCCCCAAAAGAAAAATCCTGATTCGTTGGAGTTGGCTCGCGGCAAATCTGGCCGTTTGATCGGCAATTTAATCACCGTTTTGACCTTGCTCAAAGGCCTGCCATCGGCCTACGACAAAGATTTACAAGAAGATAAAGCGCCCTTATTCGATGCGATCGATACATTAAGCCTAACGTTACCAGTGGTTGCGGGTGCGATTCGTACCGCTCGTTTCAATACCGAACGCATGGCAGCGGCCTTGGATGATGCGATGTTGGCGACTGATGTAGCCGATGAATTGGTACGCCGGGGAGTGCCATTCCGCGAGGCTCATCATATTGCTGGGCGCTTGGTGCGCGAAGCCGAACAACGTGGGGTTGGCATGCGCCAATTGCCCGCCGAAAGCTTTGTAGCCGCCCACCCAAGCCTGACCGATGTTGCTGGTTTATTCGATTTTGCTCGTTCCGTCGCCATGCGCGACGTACCTGGTGGAACAGCGCCCAACGCCGTGCGCGACCAACTGATTGCAGCTCAACACGTTTTAGCAGAAGGTTGAGGTGGCTGCTAGCACCCTCGCCCTGCCGTTAATCAAACGGAGGCTTCCCAATGACACACCCACTTCTTGGTCGCGATTTACTGACCTTGGCGGATTGGAACGACACTGAATTATTCGACGTGCTGGAAACTGCCGCCGAACTCAAACTACGTCAACAACGCCGCAAAGCTCACCCTCTTTTGGCCAACCGCACCTTGGCGATGATTTTCGAAAAGCCCTCAACCCGCACCCGCGTTGGCTTTGAATCGGCCATGGTTCAACTTGGCGGACACGGCATCTACCTTAGCCCACGCGATACTCAAATTGGCCGTGGCGAGACGATTGGCGATACTGCTCGGGTGCTAAGCCGCATGTGTGATGCAATTATGGCACGGGTCAACGATCATGCAACCTTGGTCGAGTTGGCTCAGGCCGCCGATGTGCCTGTGATTAACGGGCTTTCCGATTGGCTGCATCCTGTGCAAGCACTCGCCGATGCCTTGACCATTCGCGAATATTTTGGTAGTTGCCAAGGCGTAAAATTAGTGTATCTCGGCGATCCCAATAATGTTTCCAATTCGTTGCTTGAGCTGGCCCCACGTTTGGGCATGGATTTTGCGATCGGCACGCCATTTGTCGCCAATGTTGATCAGCATTTGTTAGCCCAATCTCGCCTGCAAGCCGCTGCCAATGACACCAAAATCGTTGTCACCAACGACCCATTAGAAGCCGTGAAAGATGCCGACGTGTTGTATACCGATGTTTGGGTCAGTATGGGTCAAGTCGTGGCCGAAGGTCATTTGGAAGCCTTACAACCATTTCAAATTAATGCTGAGCTTTTAGCCGCAGCGCGGGCTGGAGCCAAAGTTATGCACTGCTTGCCAATGCATCGCGGCGAAGAAATTAGCGCCGATGTCGCTGATGGCGAACGTTCAATTGTATTTGATCAAGCTGAAAATCGCTTGCACACCCACAAAGCCGTTTTGGTGGCGACCATCGCTGGCTTAGCCTTGCGCCGCACCAAGCGCCTAGCAGCCTAAACTGAGGGATTAGTTGTCAGGGGCTAGGGTGCAGAGAGGCAGAAACCGCGAAGAACACGAAGAGCGCGAAGGGTAGGTGTTGGTAGAAGCTAAACAAGCTACAGATTCATATCGGAGCAATAGATAAAACACCAATAATCCACGAGGTAAAAATTAGGGGGTGTAGGGGATGAAAACCCCTTGCGTCTCCCTCCGGCGGAGGGACGGAAGGGGTGGCGAAATGATCAGGGATCAGTTGTCAGGGGCTAGGGTTCAGGCAAACGGAAACCGCGAAGAACGCGAAGAGCGCGAAGGTGGGAGAGGAGTTGGGGTGAGGGCATGTAGTTTAAATAGTAAATGAAATTAATAAATCCTCATCTTTCAAGCCATCCGTTCAGGCCAAACCAGGCGTAGACTGAGGTATGGACTGAAATTCGTGTGAGGATGAACGATGAATCATTTACAACAGTATCTGGTCGATGAGTTCGTCGAAGATTATCAAGAAGGGCTGATTAGTCGGCGGCAGGCCTTGAAGAAAATCGCGGGTATTACGGGCCTCGTGGTGGCAACTCAATTGTTGGCAGCCTGTGGCGATCCGGCTAAGCCTGCTACGGCAACTAGTGCGCCCAACCCGACTACCGCGCCAACTGCCACGACTGCTGTTGCCACCGAATCCACACCAACCACCGCCAGCACAGGCGGCAGTGTGCCCAACAGCGTGGCCGAAAATGATCCAGCAATCAAAGCGGCAATGGTGGAGTTTGCTGGTGGCGACGGTCAGCTAATGGCCTATCTGGCGCAGCCTGTTGGTGATGGGGCATTTCCAGTCGTGTTGGTTTGCCACGAAAACCGTGGGCTTACGCCGCATATTCAGGATGTAGCCCGACGGGTCGCCAAAGCTGGCTATGTTGGCTTAGCGCTTGATTTGCTCTCGCGTGAAGGCGGTACGGCCAGCATTACCGACGCTGATAGTGTGCCCGGCTTGCTCAGCGGCGCACCACCCGAGCGCCATGTGGCCGATTTCAAAGCCGGAGTCGAGTATCTTAAAACTCAGGCGTTTGCCGATACCAGCAAGATTGGAATGGTTGGGTTTTGCTTTGGCGGCGGGGTTACTTGGTTGGTTGCAGCGGGCATGCCCGAATTAAAAGCCGCCGTGCCATTTTATGGCCCACCAGTGCCAAGCAGCGAAATTCCCAAAATTAACGCCCCAGTTCTGGCAATTTATGCCGAAGAGGATGATCGAATTACCAGCACGGTAGCCGAGGTTGAAGCAGCGATGCAACAAAACAACAAAGTCTATCGCAAAGAAATTTATCCTGGGGTCAATCACGCTTTTCATAATGATACTGGACAGCGGTATAATGCAGAGGCTGCCCAAGCGGCGTGGGCTGAAACGCTGGCTTGGTTTAAGCAATATTTGGTCTAGTCGATAGCATCCAGCAGCTTTTTCTGCTCGCACTCATCGACAACGATGGGTGCTTTTTGATCGGCTAAAATAAGGCTTTTCGGCTATACTGCCGCTAGATATTAACCAATTGGAGTTTCAATAATGTATACCTTTGCTCGCTTCGAGCAAGCCATTCGCGAGGCCTTGCTTGCCACCAATTTAATTAGCGCCGCCGATATTGATTTAGGCGCACCCAAAGCTGCTGGCGTACAGGCCGATTTAGCCTTGCCTTGTTTTCGTGCCGCCAAAAGCCGTGGCAGTAATCCAGCTCAAGTTGCCCAAGAATTAGTTGCCGCGCTGCAATTTGCGCCCGATAGTTTGGTAGCTATCGCAACAATTTCTGGCCCTTACGTTAATTTCAATCTCAACCCTCAAGCTTTTGCTAAAGCCGTTTTGACCGATATTCAGGCTGGCGGCGCAACCTATGGCAGCAGTACCAAGGGCAACAATCGCAAGGTAATTGTCGAATATTCATCGCCCAATATTGCCAAGCGCATGCACGTTGGGCATATTCGCTCAACGATCATCGGCCAAGCGATTGCCAACCTCTACCAACGACTGGGCTATGAAGTGATTCGCGATAATCACTTAGGCGATTATGGCAAGCAGTTTGGGGTTAATATTGCCGCTACCCTACGCTTTGGCAAGCCCGAAGGCGAAGGCGAGGCCGTGCTTGCAGCGATTGAAGAGCAATACAAACGCTATAATTTGTTGATGAAGGGCACGGTTGCCGAAGATACCGAGTATGACCCTGATTCAGATGCTGGCTTGGATGATGAAGCTCGCGCTTGGTCGTTGAAGTTAGAGCAGGGCGATCCGCAAGCAGTTGAAATTTGGCAATGGATGGTTGATCTAACCAAAACTGCCAACCAGCCCAATTATGATCGGTTGGGCGTACATTTCGATCTGCAACATGGCGAAAGTTTTTACAAAGATATGCTAGCCGAAATCATCAGCGATGCTGGCGAGAGTGAGCTGGCAGAACGTGATGGTAATGCCATTATTGTCAAAGATTTACCCGACCATCGCGGCAAAAAATTGCCAACCTTTTTGATTCAGCGCTCGGATGGTGGCACGCTCTACATGACCCGCGATATTGCCACAATCAAATATCGTGAGCAAACCTACAATCCTGATGCGATGATTTACATTGTTGGTCAGCCACAAGAATTGCACTTCCGCCAAACCTTTGCCATCAGCAAGGCCTTGGGCTACACCGATGCCGAGTTGATTCATATTTCGTTTGGCACGGTGTTTGATGCCAAAGGCCAGCCGCTTTCAACCCGCAAGGGCAATATGATTTATCTCGAAACCTTGCTGGATGAAGCTCGCAATCGCGCCAAAGCCTTGATTGAGCAAAAAATGGCTGAAGGCAAAACCCAACTCACCGCCGAATTGATCGATCAAGTCGCTGAGCAAGTTGGGGTTGGCGCGGTGATGTATAACGATTTGTACCAAGATACCAAGCGCAATATCACTGTCGATTGGGATCGCATGTTGGCATTCGAGGGCAATAGTTCGCCCTATTTGCAATATATGCACGCTCGTTGCTGCTCGATTCTGCGTGATTTCGGCGAATTGCCCACTAGCTACGATGGCAGTTTGCTGAGCCATCCAGCTGAAACTGGCTTATTGAAAGAGCTAGCCCGTTTGCCGCAAATTATCGACGAAGCGGCGGCTCGCTATGCTCCATTTGTGGTCGCCGATTGGCTGTATGCAACTGCACGGGCTTTTTCGGCTTTCTACGATGCCTGTTCAGTGCTCAAAGCCGAAACGCCAGAATTACGGATTGCGCGTGGTCATGTAGTTGCCGCCACTGCCCAAGCACTTCGCAACGGCCTAGCGTTGCTCTCAATCGCTGCCCCTGAGCGTATGTAAAGGTTAACCACGAAGGACACGAAGAACCACTAAGGGTAATAAATTCGCGTTCTTCGTGCTCTTCGTGGTTAAATTTTGCCCCGCATTATGTATCCCTCTGTGCCTCTGCGTTAAAATCTAGCCCCCGATCCCTGAATCCTATTCCCCTTGTCCTTTTGCCTTTTGATTTCTGCCTTTTGATTTACTTTGACTTCTCTAGGTGAGCCTGATACCATGCCCAAGGGCTAAACACCTCTGTTTAGCCATCTTGATTGATGCATTTACTCGTGCGGAGGTGCAATGAAGCTCCACGAATACCAAGCCCGTGATATCGTGGCTCGTTATGGCATTCCAGTGACAGGCGGCGGTGTTGCTGCGACGGCGGAAGAAGTTCAAAAAGTTGCCGAGCAAATTGGCGGCCCTGTGGCTGTCAAGGCGCAAGTGCATGTTGGCGGTCGGGGCAAAGCTGGCGGGATCAAGTTGGCCAACACGCCAGCTGAAGCCTTCGATGCTGGCAAAGCCATTTTAGGCATGGATATCAAAGGCCTGACGGTTGAAAAAGTGCTGGTAGCCGAAGCAATCACCTTTGAAAAAGAAATTTACCTTGGGGTGATTTTGGATCGTGCGACCAAGCGAGTCGTGTTGATCGCTTCATCAGAGGGTGGCGTTGAAATCGAAGAAGTCGCCAAAACCAATCCTGATGCGATCATCAAATTGGCAGCCGACCCCTTACTTGGCTTGCAATCGTACCAAGCCCAAGAATTGGCCTACAGCATTGGTTTGACCGATGCCAAACAAGCTCGCCAATTCGCCAGCATTGCAACTGGTTTGTATCGGGCATTTGTTGAAAATGATGCTGAATTAGCCGAAATCAACCCCTTGGTGGTGTTGCCAAACGGCCAATTGCAAGCCCTCGACTCGAAAATTGTGCTTGATGATAGCGGTTTGTTTCGCCATAGCGAAGTTGCGGGCATGCGCGATATCGCAGGCGAGCCAGAATCAGAAATCAAAGCGCGTGAAAATGGCCTGACCTTTATCAAGCTTGATGGCAATATTGGCTGTATGGTCAATGGCGCTGGCTTGGCAATGGCCACCATGGACGTGGTAAATCTGTTCGGCGGCGAACCAGCCAACTTCCTTGACATCGGTGGTGGTGCTAACGCGCAAAAAGTCGCCGCAGCCCTCGATATCATTCTTGATGATCCCAATGTTAAAGTTGTCATGGTTAATATTTTTGGTGGCATCACCCGCTGCGATGAAGTCGCCAAGGGGATTGTCGAAGCCCAAAAGATTATCAAGCGCCAAGTGCCGATGGTGGTTCGCTTGGTTGGTACCAACGAAGCCGAAGGCCAGCGCATTTTGGCTGATGCCAGCTTAACTCCAGCTTCAACCTTGGCCGACGCAGCCCAAAAAGCTGTCGATATTGCCAAACAATAATTTAGCTAAGTTGGGCTAACATCGCCTGAATCAATTGGCGTTCATGCAGATCAACACAATTGCGCTGGAGTTGTTCTAAGTTGGTTTGCCAATGCAGCAGCGTTTCGGCTCTAGCTGCTGGCAAACGTTCGCACCACGCCAAATCACGGGCACACAAGGCCAGTTGTAGCTCAACTTCGCTATAGCGTGGCGCAACGCTGGGCAAACGCAAACTTTTGCCTTCAGGGTAAAACGTATCGGCGACCAACTCATGCGGTTCGAGCCGAAACAAGCCTGCGAGCAAAATAACCGTGCGCTCTGAAGGCGTGGCCAAACCCATTTCAAAGTGGGAGATCGCCACCCGCGAAAGCGCCAAGCGATCAGCAAGGGCTTGTTGTGTCCAGCCATGCAAAGCCCGTAAACGGCCCAACCGCTGGCCAAATGATTCTGGCATAGAGCAATACTCCCAAACATGTGTCGTTGATCATACTGCACATTCGCCAAGGTGATTGCTAAGCCACTTAGCAGCCACCCCAACCATATCGAGCTATGCTAGAACGATATACATCTAGCCTAGATCGAATGAGGATAGCATGACCAATAAAGTCGCAGTGGTGACCGGAATTACCGGCCAAGATGGTTCGTATTTAGCTGAACATTTGCTGGCCCAAGGTTACCGCGTAGTCGGGATGCTGCGGCGTTCCAGTACAGTTAATTTCGAGCGCATCAAACATATTCAAGATGATATCGAACTGGTCACGGGCGATTTGCTCGATGAAGTTTCGTTAATTAATATGCTGCAAACCTATCGACCTTCCGAGGTTTATAACTTAGCAGCCCAAAGTTTTGTTCAAACCTCGTGGTCACAACCAGTCTTTACTGGCGAAGCTACGGCCTTGGGCGTGACGCGGATTCTTGATGCGGTACGCACAGTCGATCCCTCGATTCGCTTTTATCAAGCAAGTTCGTCGGAGATGTTTGGCAAAGTGGTCGAAGTGCCACAAACCGAAAACACGCCATTTTACCCACGCTCGCCCTATGGGGTTGCCAAAGTGTATGGCCACTGGATCACCGTGAACTATCGTGAGAGCTACAATATGTTTGCTTGCTCAGGCATTTTGTTCAATCACGAAAGCCCACGCCGTGGCCGCGAGTTTGTCACCCGCAAAATTACCGATGCTGTAGCGCGAATTAAGCTTGGCTTAGCGACTGAATTACGTTTGGGCAATCTCGAAGCCCAGCGTGATTGGGGCTTTGCTGGCGATTACGTCAAAGCTATGTATTTGATGTTGCAACAAGACCAGCCCGATGATTTTGTGGTTTCAACTGGCGAAACCCACTCAGTACGTCGCTTCTGTGAGATCGCCTTTGGCCATGTTGGCTTGAATTATGCCGACTATGTAAAAATCGACGAACGCTTTATGCGGCCTGCCGAAGTGGACTTGTTGATTGGCGACCCAGCCAAGGCCAAGCGTATTTTAGGCTGGCAACCAGAAACGCCCTTCGAGCAACTGGTGACCATGATGGTCGAAGCCGACCTCGAATTATTGAAACATGAATACCGTATTTAAAGGCAAAAGGCAGAAGTAAAAAGTCAGAAGTAGGGTTAACGAACAAACATGGTCATTTGTCCGTTGATTTTCATTACAGCAGAAGTCAAAAGTAGGTCTACTAATTATAGCCATTTTGCCTTTTGACTTTTGCCCTTTGATTTTCAGTGTCATTTTGCCTTTTGACTTTTGCCTTTTGATTTTCTGTCAAGGAGGACATTTCCATTGAGTATTTTGGCTGATAAAAATACCCGCCTGATTGTGCAGGGGATTACAGGCCGCGAAGGTGAGTTTCATTCGCGCCAAATGCTGGAATATGGCACAAATTTGGTCGGTGGGGTTACGCCTGGTCGCGGCGGCCAAAAAGCCGTTGATGGCCGTGTGCCTGTATTCAATACGGTCAAGCAAGCCGTCAAAGAAACTGGCGCAAACGCAACCGTGATTTATGTGCCAGCAGCGTTTGCTCCCGATGCCGTCCGCGAAGCCGCTGATGCAGGCATTCCGTTGATCGTTTGTATCACTGAAGGCGTGCCAGCACTGGATATGGTGGCAACCTATGAGTTTGTTAAGCTCAAAGGCTCACGCTTGATCGGGCCAAACTGCCCCGGCTTGCTGACCCCCGGCGAAGCCAAATTGGGGATCATCCCCGGCTCAATTGCCAAGCCCGGCCCAGTTGGTGTGGTCTCAAAATCGGGTACATTGACCTATGAAGCGGTCGATGCCTTGACGCGCATTGGCCTTGGCCAAACCTCAATCGTCGGGATTGGTGGCGACCCAATCATTGGCACCAACTTTATCGATGTCTTGGCAATGTTCCAAGCTGATCCAGCCACCGAAGCGATCGTGTTGATTGGTGAAATTGGTGGTAATGCTGAACAAGATGCCGCCGCCTTTATCAAGGAAAATGTCACCAAGCCAGTGGTCTCGTTTATCGCTGGTCAATCGGCTCCTCCAGGCAAGCGCATGGGCCATGCTGGCGCAATTATCGGCGCTGGTGGCGAAGGCACTGCCCAAGAAAAAATTACGGCATTGGAAGCAGTTGGCGCGAAAGTTGCCAAATTGCCCACCGATATCGCAAAGTTGGTTGCCGAAAGCCTTGGCAAATAAGCCAATTAGTTGGCACGAAAAAACCACTCCAATTGCTGGAGTGGTTTTTTGTTTGCGATACCAAAAGCCCGCTAGGCTGATTAACCTTTTACCCCGCCCAAGGTTAAGCCACCAACGATATATTTTTGCAACGCCAGATAGACAATCGAGACTGGCAGCGAAATCATAATCGACATCGCCGCAAAATTCGACCATGAAACCGTGGCATATTGGCCAGTCATGGTTTGCAAGGCAATTGCCAAAGTATAATTTTCGGCCTTGTTGATAAAGCGTGCGGTCAAGGCAAACTCTGTCCAACCAGCCATAAAGCCAAGGAAGGCAGTTACGGCTAGGGCTGGGGTTGCCAACGGCAGAATAATTCGGAAGAAGATTTGGTTGGGTGAAGCGCCGTCAATAATCGCGGCTTCTTCCAATTCCTTGGGAATCGTATCCAGATAGCCTTTGAGATTCCAGATTGCGAATGGTAAAGCGCCAGAGATCATGGCCAAGCCTACGCCATACAGCGAGCGGCCAAGTTCAAATGGTCGGGCATTTTTAGGAATTTCAATCTGCATGCCGCCCCATAAAAACAGTGCAGCCACCGCTAAACCACCAACTAAGAATGCAGCTGAGCCAGCCCGAAAATCATCGGAGCGAATCCGTGAGATCGTCATCAGCGCTAAACCAGCGACCAGCAAGCCTGCCATCGTGAAATAAATGATCCGTAAGATCTCAAGGCTGGTGCTAATTTTGGCCAACATCGCAAAAAGTGGCGCAAGTGTGGCAATCCCTGGCATCAACAAAATAAAGCCAATGCTCAAGAAAATCAGCTTACGACCGACAAAGTTCAAGCGCGAGAAGGCATAAGCTGCGGCAACCCCGATCATTACCGAGAAGAACGAGACCCCTGCTGCCAAGAAAAAGCTATTGCCCATCAACTTCCAGAACGAGATATCGCCTGCCGATTTCGACAGCGGCTGCTCAATCACTGCTTGATAGGAGCTTAATGTGATTGATGAAATTGACGGTGGAATAACTTCCAATTTGAGTGGTCGGGCACTGCCTGCTTCCTTGAATGAAAGCGTGACGATCCACATAATAGGAAACAAGACTGAAACTGCCACTGTCAAGCAAAAGGCTTGCAACAGCAATTGTTGCCACCATTCCAATTGACGGCCAGCACCGCGCCCACGAGCAAACAGGCCTTTGCGGCTGGTCGGTTGTGCAATAGATGAATTAGCCATCGTATGACTCCGCTACTCGTGAAATTCTGGCGGTAATTGCCGAGATACAGCCAAGAATAATAAAGATAAAGACGCTAAATGCGGCCCCAATCCCAAACAAGGAGTTATTATTGATCAGCTTATAGGCTTGGGTCACCAAGATTTCGGTTTGGCCGAGTGGGCCGCCACCACTGATAAAATAAATCACATGGAACAGATTGAAGGTTTGGATAATCCCCAAGATGGTTGCAGGAACCATGGCGGGGCGGAGCAATGGCAGCGTAATTGTCCAGAATTTATTCCAGCCAGTTGCGCCATCAATTGAGGCCGCCTCATACAATTCTTTGGGGATACTCTGGAGTGCACCGGTAGCCACAATTGTCATAAAGGGCCAGCCCAGCCAAATATTAGCGATTAGCATGGCAAAGTACGAAAGTGGCAAGCCAAAGGCGACTGGCTCAATCCGCTGGAGCCAATCAATCCCACCGCTGGGGAAGGCTGGGCCAAGAAAGATCTTCAACATCAAATTGATCGCGCCATATTGCCCATCGAACATATTGCGCCAAATTGTGGCAATAACCAACTGTGGCAGCACCATGGGCAAGATATAAATTGCGCGATAGATCTTCTTAAACCACAAACCCTCAACGTTCAACATTACTGCGATGACGATCCCCAATGAAACGTGAAAAATCACATTCGAGAATGTCCACCAAATGTTGAAGCCTAAGGTTCGCCAGAATTTGAAGCTGGCTAAGTCGGCATTTTTGGTAGCCAACTTATCTTGCAAAATTAATTGATAGTTTTCAAAGCCCACATATTTGGGGGGCGTATAGTTTTTGGCCAGAGGATTGATGTTGGATGGGCCAAAGTCGGTTAGCGACATCCAAAATTGGTAGAGAATCGGATAGAACGTGATGATTGACATCACGATCAGAGCGGGAAAAAGATAGGTATAGGCGGTTCGTGAGCTTCTGGTGCGTGCCCACCACGAAGGTCGTGGGATGGCGCTATCACTAGCACGCTCGACGCTGCTTTCTGCCGATGCCATGGCGTGGCTCCTTTGCTGACAGGGGCGGGGTCTGTGATGATTTGGTATCGCGTGAGCGAGGAACAGGCCAGACTACGGCATCGTTACAGCACTATCTTTAGGTAAGCCCACCATAGCCTTGGCGCGACCCGTTCCCTCACAAGGAAGGAACGGGTCGGTTGATTGCCTTATTTACCGTTAGCGGTATCCATTGCAGCACAGGCATCGGTGATCGCCTTAGTTGCATCTTCGCCGCCATCGAGTGCTTTAGTTACGGCATCGCCAACTGGAGTCCAGAAGTTGTTAAGTTCTTGGTCTTGTGGGCGAGCGTAGCCAGTTGAAGCAGCTTGGCTGAAGCCGAGCACCAACGCGTCGGTTGGCACAACGTTGACATCGGCTGGAACGTGGCCAGCTTTTTCGGTGTAGATTTTTTGTGATTCGGTGTTGGTCAAGTACATTGCCAAAGCAACTGCACCTTCAATATTTTGGCTGTTGATGTTGACATAGAAGCCGTCAACGCCAGTCAATGGACCAGCAGGACCCTTAGGCCCAGCAGGCATTGCGGCAACACCAAGTTTGTCTGTCAAAGCAGTTTGGTAATCGGCCAAAACCCATGGCCCGTTGATGATCATGTCAGCTTGGCCTTCGCGGAAGAGGGCATCAGCTTGAGCACCGTCGGTTGAGAAGGTTGCGCCAGCAGCTTTGAGATCTTGTAAATACTTCAAAGCATCGCCGCCACCATCGACCAAGCCACATGACTTGTCGGCGGTGAACAAGCTAGCACCGAAGGCTTGGAAGAAGCCAAAGTTGTGGTAGGCGCTTTGGTTCAAGACCAATTTCTTGCCATCTTTGACCATTTGCAACAACTCATCGGTAGTTGCTGGTGGGGTTGCTACGGTTGATTTGTTGTAGTATAAAGCAACAGCTTTGAATGATTCTGGAATCCCGTAGAGCTTGCCATCAACCGACATCCCAGCAACGCCAGCAGGAGCGATGTTGGTCAAGTTGGCTTTGTAAGCATCGAGGTCGGCCAACAAGTTCTTGCGAGCCAAATCGCCCAAGCTATCGTTGGGAGCCAAGAGCAAGTCTGGGCCACCAGCAGCAGCAACGTCGTTTTCAAACTTGCTGAATACTTGGTCGAATGGTACTTGCAAGACGCTAATGTTAGCATCTGGGAAAGCAGCCTTGGCTTTTTCAATCAACTCGGTCAAGGTTGCATCTTCAGCGCCACCGGTGCTGTAAGCGTGCCACAAGGTGATATCGCCAGTTGCTGCCATGCCACCAGTAGTTGGGGCGGTAGTTGCTTCGGGAGCAGCGGTTGCTTCTGTAGTTGCAGCGGTTGGTTCGGCAGTTGCTTCTGCCACAGTAGTTGGGGCGGCGGTTGGTTCTGCTGCAGTGGTTGGCGCAGCAGTTGGGGTGCTTTCGCTACCACAAGCTGCCAATAAACCGACCATCATGATACTGACGAGCAGGAAGCTCAAAATACGCTTCATTGCTGTACACTCCTTTGTACCATATTGAAAAATCTGTTACCGTGCCGATTAGGGCGAACAGGTGAATATAAGCACGTGACGCTAGGCCACGCTCCATCAAGGACAAGTGTTAGCTTGCCAACGAACCAACCTCGTTGGAGTGCACCCCTAAAGTTGCAGGGCGTTCCAGGGCTGGCGGCGCAAATAAGCGCTCGGTAGCAAGGGCTGCGGCTCCCAAGGCGGCGACATTGCGGCCTAGTGCGCCGGGCACAATCGAGGTATTATTCACTGCAATCGATAAAGCGCGTCGCGCCACCGTTGCACGAATAGTCTCGATTAATAATGGTGAGGTTTCCGGAATAACCCCGCCAATCACAACCCGATCAGGATTGAATATATTAATGATACTGGCAATTGCCACACCAAGATAGTGGGCAGTTCGCCGCAAAATAGCTTGAATCTCGGGGCTGCTCTCGGCTTTACGCACCAAGGCATGCACATCATCATCAGCACTAATCAGCTTTTGCTCACGGGCTAGCCGTAAAACTGTGATTTGTGAGGCCAAGGCTTCGAGTGAGCCAGCGTTGATTGGCCCAAATGACTCGTCGTTTTCGACGCTGAGGGTGGTGTGACCAACCTCGCCAGCGCTGCCGATTGAGCCACGGAACAAATGACTATCAATAATCAAGCCAGCGCCAATCCCGGCGCTACTCATATATAAGTAGACCATGTTTTGTGCGCCTTGGCCTGCTCCCCAACGATACTCGGCCATTGCGGCTAAGTTGGCATCGTTATCAATTGATACGGGCAAGCGGAAGGTTTGGCTTAACTCTTCGCGAATTGGCACATTATCCCAGCCAGGCATGACTGGCGGGGCAATTGTGCGGCCATTACGGAAATCCAATGGGCCAGGCACACCAACCCCAATCGCGCTAATGCGGCCACGACCAACCGGCGATTCGGTCAGCATCGTGCTAATCAATTGTTTGATCAGCGGCATTCCAACCGTGGGGCCATCGTTAACATTGAAGGAAATTTGACGACGTGAACAGATTCGGGCGTTCAAATCGGTAATAACGGCACTAACAGCGTTGCGCGAAACATCAAGCCCAATAATATAATTAGCTTGATAATTGAATTCGAGGATAATTGGCCGTCGGCCACCTTTTGAGGTACCAATACCCGTTTCCGTAACAAGGCTTGCGTCAATCAGATCGTTAATGATGCTTGAAACGGTCGAACGACTTAACTTGGTGTGCTTGGCGATATCTGCCCGCGAAATCCGTCCTTCACGCCGAATTAACTGGAGTACCAGGGCGCGGTTGAGTTCTCGCATCAAACTCAGATCAGCTGTCAATGCCGAAGGACGATTCATTTGCAAGCTCCTACTTGGTAAGTGGCTCCGATTTTAGCAACTATTTGGTACTTTGTCAAGACAACAAACAAACATGACTGTTTTATGATAGAATGCGATTTAGGCCATTCTAAAGCTTTAAATCGTAATTGAGGCTTGTCGCTATGGATGATCGATTATCAATCAGGCTGGAGCAATCGCTCGATTTTTGTATTAAATGTAATATTTGTACGACCGCATGTCCGGTAGCAGCGGTCACCGATCAGTTTCCTGGCCCAAAATATGTTGGTCCGCAAGCTGGGCGTTTTCGCCATGACCAAGCTGAGCATTCGCCCGATCATTCGGTGGATTATTGCTCGGGCTGTCGGGTGTGCAACGAGGTTTGCCCAACTGGCGTGCCGATCGCTGAACTCAATGCCCGTGCCCGGGCGCAGATGGTGCGCGAACATGGCTTGCCCTTGCGCAATCGCATGCTTGGGCGCTCGGAGTTGTTGGGCATGCTGGGCACGCCCTTCGCCCCGCTGGCCAATTGGACAATGAGCAATCGGCCAATTCGTTGGTTGATTGAAAAATTATTTAAGATTGATCGGCGTGCGCCGCTACCCCAGTGGGCTGGCTATACCTTGCGCGGCTGGGCACGCAAACATCTGCCCCGCGCTGCCACGCCTTTGCGCTGGACGTATGGCCTGCGTTCGTGGCTCAGCCGCACCGCGCTTGTGCCACTTGAGCAACGTCGTTTGGTGCAAACTCAAACGCAAAAACCAGCAACTTCGACAATTTCGCGCAAAGTCGTTTATTTTCATGGTTGCTCAACCAATTATTATGAGCCGCACGTTGGCAAGGCTGCCCTAGAAGTGCTGACCCGCAATGGTTGCGAGGTGGTGTTGGCTAATCAAGGTTGTTGTGGGTTGCCGATGCTTTCCAATGGTGAATTTAATGCAGCCCGCCGTTATCATACCGCCAATGTACATGCCTTATTGCCATGGATTCGCCAAGGCTATGTGGTGGTAGGCACTTCGACCAGTTGTACCTTAACCCTCAAAGATGAAGCCCCCGAATTGTTGGGCTGGCATGATCCCGAGGTTCAATTGGTGGCCGAACAAACCTACGATATTTTTGAATATTTGCGTTTGCTTGACGAGGCAGGCAAATTTGATCGCAACCTGGGCGCAATCGAAGAAACCTTGCCCTATCATCCGCCCTGTCAATTAAAAGCCCATCGCATCGGATTGCCAGCCCGCGATATTTTGGCGCATATTCCAGGCTTGCAGATTGAGCGAAGCCAAGCAGCCTGTTGTGGGATTGCTGGCACCTATGGCCTAAAAACCGAAAAATACCCAATCGCGATGGATGTGGGTAAACCATTATTTGAGTGGGCCAACCAACATCCTGCTGATACGGTGCTGTGTGATAGCGAAACCTGTCGCTGGCAAATTAGCCACGGGACGGGCTTGGCAACCCGTCATCCCGTGGAGCTTTTAGCCGAGGCCTATCGACGGTTTGATCAGCAGCGCCAACTTAGCTGACGCTGGTTTCAACTTTGGCTCGCCATGCCGCATGAACATAGCCACCTTCGCGGTCGGAGTATTCGATTCGTTCAAAGCTTGAGCGGGCGGCATCAACCTGACCAAAGCTACGTTGCAATTGGCCAATTCGATAGAGCAATTCAGCTTGTTGGGGAATTGGGCAGCCATTCAATAAAAGTTCAGCTTGATCTAAGGCCAATTGGACTTGGCGCTCGTCGTTAGCCAAAAAGGCCAATTCAGCGCGGGCAACATACAGGCTGGCTTTGGCAGCAACATGAGGCGCTAAGGCCAAGCCTGCTTCGATCCATTGCTTGGTCGTTTGGCTGGCTTCATCGAAATGCAAACTCAACAAGGCATTGTGGCTATAGCTCAAAGCCAATTGCTCATCCAACACCAAGGCCATGCTGGCATAATGGCGAGCTTCGTTCCAATCGCCGTGAGCAGCCAAAGCGCGGCTCATTTCTAAGTAAATTGGGGCGTGAAATGGATAGAGTTGGTCGGCCCGTTCGATCGCTTTGATCGCAGCTTCGGTTTCACCTTGAGCTAATTGAATCGAACCCATTGCCAACCAAGCATCAGCCGAATCGGGGTAAATCCGCAGCGACCATAAAACGAGGCGTTCAGCTTGGGCATACGAACCGCGTGCCCAAGCGCGTCCAGCGTACCAAACTAAGGCAATCCGAGCAACAAATAAGCCAATCAACAACTCGCCGAGCAAAGCCACGCCAACTGCTTGATTGGTTAAAAAGTACAAGCCACAGAGCGCTGGAAACACCACAAGTTCTGGCATTAGCATCACCGCTCGACCAACCCGTATTCCAGTGGTTAGCTGTCGTCGTTCCTGCCGTTGCGCCGTCATGATTGTTGCCATAGCTCAACCCCTTGTTATATATACTCGTATCAGGGTTAAGTATCGCCCAAGGTTGTGACAACGAGTGTCACAACCTTGAAAATTTGTGCTATTTTGCTAAACTCCAAGCCACTGCTGCCTGACCATGCAACAAGGTGGTATCGAACAGTGGCACATCGCAATCAGCTTGGTTAATCAACAAGCCAATTTCGGTGCAGCCCAAAATAATGCCCTGTGCTCCGCCTGCCACCAGATCGTTAATCACCGCCAAATAATAGGCTTTGGAGCTAGCTTCGATTTTGCCAAGGCACAATTCATCGAAAATGATCCGATGAATTTCGTCACGCTGTTCTGGCTCAGGGGTGACGACTGCCAAGCCGTAGCGTTGGCGCAAACGCCCAGCATAAAAATCGTGCTCCATGGTGAAGCGTGTGCCAAGCAAACCAATTGTGGTTAATTGTTGCTGCTGAATCGCTGCCGCCGTTGGATCGACGATATGAATGAATGGCACTTCGACCGCTTGCTCAATTGCGGTTGCCACTAAATGCATGGTGTTAGTGCAAAGCACAATACATTCAGCACCAGCCGCCACCAAATTGCGGGCAGTTTGGGCCAAAATTTCCCCAGCAGTTTCCCATTGATCAGCCTTTTGCAACGCAGCAATTTCGGCAAAATCGACCGAGTAGAGCACACATTTGGCTGAATGCAAACCGCCAAAACGCTGTTTTACCGCTTGGTTGAGCACCTGATAATAACTGACGCTCGATTCCCAACTCATCCCGCCAATGAGGCCAATCGTTTTCATGCAAAGCTCCTTGGTACAGCAAACATCAAAATGGAGCAATGGTTGGTTGGCCATATGCTACGCCGCCTATAATACGCGCTTTTGCTTACGACAATTCTGCGACAGCGCTGCGATTGGCTTGTGACAAGTGGAAAGTATGCTCAGCTTGTTCGTTTTTGAGCATAGGAGCATTACCTTGAACCAGTCTCAAGCTGCATCATCAAACAACCTGGGTGCGAAAATCGCCATATTTTTGCTGCTAACCACAGTTTTAACCAGCATTTGTTATTATTTTTTGGTTGGCTCAAATCCCCAAGAGGCGTTTGGATTAGGTTTGATCTTCAGTCCAGCGCTAGCCGCAATCATCACCCAATTAGTTTTCGAGCGGCGCTTAGCAGGTTTAGGCTGGAAAATCTCAGCACCCAAGGATTTATTGATCAGCTATAGTTTACCTTTGGGCTATGGTCTAGTGGTGTATAGCGTAGTTTGGCTGAGTGGCATCGGTGATTTTTCATTACAAGCCTTGGCAAGCCAGGTTGGCCTCGCCACACCATTGGCCATTAGTGGATTTTGGGTCTATCTTGGCGAGGTCGCAACAGTTGGCATCGTTCGATCGGCAGTATTGGCATTTGGCGAAGAATTGGGCTGGCGTGGATTTTTAGTGCCCGAGTTGAGCAAACGCTATTCGTTGGTAGCAACTGCTGCAATCAGCGGGGTTATTTGGGCGATCTGGCATTATCCTGCAATTTTGCTCGTTGAGTATAACAATGCTGGTGCACCATTGTGGTTTGGCTTGTGCTGTTTCACAATTTTAGTGATTGGCCTGAGCTTTGTCATGGCGTGGTTGCGCCTAAAATCAGCCAGTGTTTGGCCAGCAGTGCTGTTACATGCTAGCCATAATATCTTCATTCAAACTGTTTTTAATCCGCTGACCAGCAAAAATGCCATCACGCCCTATGTGATTGATGAATTTGGAGTTGGTTTGGCACTCGTCGTGGGATTATTAGCGTGGTTGGTTTGGCGGCGAACAAAATATCAACAATAACCCTTGGATATCCTACAAAAAAGGCTCCTGCTCAACTGAACAGGAGCCTCTGTTTAGTTACAAAACAGGTGAGATGAAGGTGGGTAGGGCAGTTACAGGGTTAACCATCCCACGAAATTGCTTGCCATAGAACGAGGCAATCACCTTGATATGGCCAAGAATGCGCGTGTTGAAATTGTGAAATTCTTCGATTGGCACTAAAAGTTCACGATGACGGCGACGAATGCCGACCGATTTAACCGTAAATTGGCGGGCATATTGTTCGCTAATTTCAAATTCAGCCACAAACCCAGCGTAACCAGCCTGGGCATCCTTGGTTTTGACTGATTCAGCAACATGGCTGGCATACTCAAGGTTGAGGATGGGATAAGCAATTGGTGGCTCGGCCAATTGTGCTGGGAATGAACGATAGCCCGCTTGCGCAATTAATGTTAGTTCTTCTAACCCAACAGGTCGATATAGGATCATCTGCTTGTCCTTTCCCTTGTGCCACCAAGGTGTGATTGTAAGAAGCTATAACGTATCGTCTAAAGGTCACATCACACTCAAATTATTCCACATCTATTTAGATACAAATCAGATTTTAATTTTGCATGAAATTTGGTGATTAATCAAGGGATTTTTGGCCTAATTTGGCTTAATCCACTATCAACTGCATGTCAGGAATCCAAAGCATGAACCATACCACAATTGAATCACCCGCCGACAACTGACTCAATGGGATAGTTGGCATGTGCTTGGTCTTGATAGTGGATCAAGCCTTATATAGCTATATACATCTAGGTTGAATAAATTGGATGCATGGGTTAGAGATTGGTTTGATAGATTGCCCACGCGGCACAATAGGCTTGATAAACTGTTGTTTCAAAACAGATCAAGCTGACTTTTTCGGGGATTGAATTGGTTGCAAGAAAGCTATCAATCGTTTGGATTGCAATCGGGGCAGCTAATTCGACTGGATAGCCATAAATTCCACAGCTAATTGCTGGAAAGGCCAGCGCTTCAAGTTGATGTTTGGCAGCAAGTTCGAGGCTATGTTGATAGCAGTTGGTTAGCAATTCGGCTTCTCGTTGATTGCCGCCCCGCCAAACTGGCCCAACTGTATGGATGATTGAGCGTACTGGCAAACGATAGCCTTTGGTGATTTTAGCTTGGCCAGTTTTGCAACCACCCAGCATGAGGCATTCCAGCCCAAGTTTTGGGCCGGCTGCTCGATGAATTGCGCCATCAACTCCGCCACCACCGAGCAAATAGCTATTAGCAGCATTAACAATCGCTGCTCCGGCAAATTTGGTAATATCGCCTTGGAGAATCTCGATTCGTTGATTCACAGAAAATCTCCTCTCAATTTAATCTTGATTCACGAATTGCACGAAGGTTAAGTTTTTAGCCACGAATTCCACGAATAATTATTTTTAGCCACAGATTATCACAGATTACTAGGATTATGTTCTTGAACCCCAGCCAATAGCTGTCATGGTTCATTGGGTTGACAACGCATAACATGCCCTCACCCCCTCGCCCCCTCGCCCGCACGCGAGGCGAGGGGGCACCGCTCCAGGAGTTTTACTCCCCTCGCCCGCCGCAGTGGGAAAGGGGTTGGGGGTGAGGGGGCATTAACGGTTGTTAACCTCATAAATCATTACAAATAGCCAATAGCCCTATTTCTTACTTTTGATTTTTGATTTCCTCCCTCATAATTCATCCTTCATCCTTAACTAAAAAGCCCCTCGCCCATGTGCATGGACGAGGGACTGTCAAGCCTTGCTTATGGATAAATCCCACGGATTTGGGTTGCTTCAGCGACCCGTGCCACCGCGACCATATAGCCACCCATACGCATTGAAACTTTGTGCTTGAGGGTTTGGGCTAGCACCGATTCAAAGCTGTGTTGCATAATCCGCTCAAGCTTGTTGTTGATTTCTTCTTCAGTCCAGAAGAATTCTTGCAAGCCTTGAACCCATTCAAAGTACGAAACGGTCACACCACCAGCATTGGCCAAGATATCGGGCACAACAAAGATGCCTTTTTCAAACAAGATATCATCAGCTTCAGGAGTAGTTGGGCCGTTCGCACCTTCGACCAGCAATTTACAGCGAATCCGGCCTGCGTTTTCCTCGGTAATTTGGTTTTCCAAGGCACATGGAGCCAAAATATCGCACTCAATTTCGAGCAACTCGCTATTGCTAACCCGCTCGATGCCTTCGGCTTGATAGCCTTCCAGCGAACGATGTTGCTTGGTATAGGCAATCATTTCGGGAATGTTCAGGCCACGGCGGTTGTAGTAACCACCAGAAACATCGCTAACCGCAATCACTTTGCTGCCCATGCGCTGCATCATATCGGCGGTAACGCTACCCACGTTACCAAAGCCTTGAATCACCACAGTTGCGCCTTCGATGCGCAGACCAAGATGCTTGGCGGCTTCGCGGGCCACAATGCTAACTCCGCGCCCAGTTGCTTCGACCCGCCCAAGCGAGCCACCAACTTCAACCGGCTTACCAGTGATCACAGCTGGCACAGTGTAGCCACGGTGCATCGAGATTGTATCCATAAACCAAGCCATTACTTGGCCGTTGGTACCAACATCAGGAGCAGGAATATCTTTTTCAGCGCCAACCAAAATGCTAATTTCAGTTGCAAAACGCCGGGTTAATCGCTCTAATTCACTTTGCGATAGTTTCGTTGGGTCTACAATGACCCCACCTTTTGCGCCACCATATGGAATATTAACCAGCGCACATTTCCAGGTCATCCACATCGCGAGAGCACGAACTTCATCGATATCGACTGCATGGTGATAGCGAATCCCGCCTTTGGCTGGACCACGCGAGACATTGTGTTGGACACGATAACCGCTAAACACTTGAATCTCACCATTGTCCATTTTGACTGGGAAATTGACGCTTAATTCGCGTTGAGGGACGCGCAGAACTCGACGCAAGCTGTGGTCGAGATTCAGCTTTTCAGCAGCGAGATCGAATTGACGCTGAGCATTCTCGAATGCGTTGCGATGAGAGTCAGCCATTGACTTGTTCCTTTCTAATTGATCGCCTTTGATCAAAAGAGGCCTCTTGGTTATGCAGAAGTCTCTCTAAGATTATACGACATATAAATCCAACGGCGTTCACCGAGAAACAGGGCGTTCCACCATGAGCGGCGCACCTGGCCCTCGCTAAAGCCCAAATTACGATATAAAGCCCGAGCACTGTGGTTGGAGGCACTCACATACAGCCCTAGGCGTTTTTTGCCAAGCTCACGGGCTAGCGTCATGCTATGCCGCATCATTGCTTGGGCAATGCCTCGACGACGATACTGCTCGGCAACCGCCACATCGCTAATAAAACCTTCATCCCGCCCAATCCGATGGTCGATTTGGGAAAGCGCATGAACTGCGCGAAACGCGCCCCAAGCGCCAAGTTCGCGCAAAAATGCTTGCTCAACCAAGCCAACATCGTCTGGGCGCATCTCGATGGTGCGCAGCGTAATCGTGCCTACAAGTTCGCTGCCAGCTAACATGACGTACATTCCTTGTAGGCTACTTGGCCCTTGCATCTGATGCGATTGATGTAAGGCTGCCACACCACGTTGAATGCCGCGTTTGCCAAAGGCCGAGCTAAATTTATCGGCAAAGGCCAGCGCCTGCAATTGCAACATTGGCGCGAGATCATCCATTATGGCTGGCCGAATCATCAAAGCCAAGTCACCCAACTGAAAAGGCACCGTTGCACGGATTTGCGGTGATGGTACAATCATTGATATTTTCCAAACAAAAAAACCGTGCAACCTGCACGGATGATTGGAGCGTACCACAATCAACGCTGATCCGGCACGTTAGCTAGGCGCATTCTACACCCGCTCGGATCGCCCGTCAAGCACTATTAGTCGGGTGCACGAGGTAGGCGCGGGTGAGCTTCACAGCCTAGTATATTTATTGACCGGAATACTTTAGGAGGATTGTGTATGTCACTGTTTTGGATTGGTTGTTTCGTGATTTTGGGCTTACTCAGCATTAGCGGTTTGATTATGCTGTTGCTCAAGCTCGGCGTGATTGTGCAAAAAGCTGGCGAGCCACCACATATCGATCATGGCAATTATTCGATGGATCAAGGTCGTGAGGTCAAGGCCGAAGATCAATAATTAATCAACAGCGTACTGGGATTGTTCAGTACGCTGTTTATTTTAATGATGGAGTGTGAGCAATGCCCATTATCATCGCTATTTTCGGTATGTTTGGCTTAATTGGGCTGGCAAAAGTCATTTCAAAATTATGGCAACGGGTAAGCGTGCTGATTCAAAAGGCCAAGGAACCACCACATATCGATCAGTTAGACTATTCGCTTGAAGATCTGCATGAGATCAAATCTGAGCAAGGGTGAGCTAGGTTGAACGTGCTGGAGTAATTGCAGCACGTTCTGCATTTTAATAGATTGATTTAACCTCAGGTAGCGCCAAGCCTGCCAAAAATGCTTGCATAATTTCATGATGATCTTCAGTTAACGGCGTGGCCAGTTGTTGGCTGATTTGGGTCAGAATAGCCTCAGGATCAGGGCCAAGTTGGCTGACGATTGTGCCAATATGGCGCAACAACTGCGCTTCGGCCTCAAATTCAGATCGGGTTAATGGCTGCTCATGGTGGCTAGCACAATAATAATCAGCAGGCAAGGCCAACAATCGCTCCAACAAAGGGAAAAGTTGGCTGGTGGTTAAGCGTCTTGATCCATGATACAAGTCGTCGTAGATACAATCGCCTAAAAAGACCACCGCTTGGCTTGGCAGATAAACAATCATCGAATCGTGAGCGTGATCGCCGCCAACAACAATTAATTCAGCGGCACAATTGCCTAAATCAAGCGTTAATTGCTGTTCGATGGTCGTGGTTGCGGTCACAATCTGCAACTGACTGCGATCAGCCAACTCAGCCTTGATCATATCGCGGCAAAAGGCAATTTCTAAACCATCAGCCACTCGCTGATCTAAAGCTGCATCACCCCAGTCGAGCGTCGCTAGCACCTGCAAAATGCGGTTGGTTTCTTGCGAGGCATAGCTTGGCAGGTTGAGAGTCGCCGCACCAAACACATGATCCCAATGCCAATGGGTTATGGCAAGGCAGGTTGGCTGAGCCATGGCCTGGGCCTGAATCGCATTACGCAACAAGCCAACATGGGCTGGCGAATTACCAGCATCAATTAATAAGCATTCGCGATTACCAACTACCAGGCCCAACATCGGGCGATCGGTGCGACTATCAGCAGGGAGCCAAAAGATTCGTTCGGTCAAAGGGTGGAGTTGATCAAGGGCATGCATTGACATTCCTTCTCCAACATAAGGAGGCTACGATGGGTTCTTCGCAAACTTCTGGACGCTTGACCGGAGTTATTCTTGGTTCGATTGTTTTATATCTGATCTTCAATATTGGTTCGATTTTCTTGATTGATCCGCGCAAGTACCCAACCTTGCTGGTTGTGGTGACAGTGCTCGGTGTTTTGGGCTTTGGGCTAGGGATTTACTTGGCGACACGTTGGGCACTCAAGCCACCGCGTTATCGCGAAGCCGAGAAAATAGGTCAACTGGTGCAAGGTCGCATCGTGGATTGCGCCCCAACCGGCTGGAAACACAAACGTTCACGCGGCTTTTCGACGGGGATTGTTGCACAGGAATATCGGATTAATCTTGAGATTAACCAGCCCAATCAGCCAAGCATGCAAGCTACGATTTATAGCTATTTTGGCAATGCCAAAATTCCGCGTAAAGGCCAATACCTGAGCCTGAAACAACACCCACAGCACCCAGAAGTGATCGTGCTAGCTACACCAACCACGGAATGAAGCGTTTGCTCCGTTGTTGATAAGCGGCATAACTTGCAAAGCGTTGATTGAGCAATTGCTCTTCGTAACGAGCTTTGAGCCACAAATCGATTAATAAAATTGCCAATATCGTCCAGCGCCAAAGTTGTGGTTCAACCATCACCCACGCTAGGCTACAAACCGCCAATGCAGTGTACATTGGGTGACGAATCCAGCGATAGGGACCATGGACGGTTAATTGGGCGTTGCTCAGCAGTTCGGGCATAATCGAGAGATTGTTGAGGCGTATGCTGATCAGCGCCCAAATTCCCAAGCCAACACCCAATCCAAACACCACCAACCAAAGTGTTGAAACCTTCTGCAATGGCGTACTGACCGCCAACAAACTTAAACAGATAAATTGCAAGGCAACATAGATTTTCGAACGCATACATGCTCCTTTTAAATGATTAGTTTGCTTAGGCCGTTCGTTGCTGCAACAAGACCTCGCTATAATCGGCAACCCAGCCAAACCCCAAGGCTTGATAGGTATTGATTGCTGCTTGATTGGCACTATGCACATTCAATCCAATGTGATTAATCTCGTGGCGCAAGCTTTGGCACAGCTTAGTAGTTACTTGCTTGGCTAAGCCTTGGCCTCGATAGGCTGGATGGGTCGTAATATTGCCTAAGGCTGCCACGCGATAGTTTGGCGAATAGACATGAATGCCTGCAATGCTTATTAATTGGTCATCACGCCAAATCCCATAGTAACAACCTGTTTCGAGCATGCGCGGGTCGAAGGCGTTATCGGGGTAGGCCTCGGCATATAGTTGCTTGATCGCTGGTAAATCGTCTGGGTGCAATTGCCGCACAGGTTTATCGATCACCACCTGATCAAGCTTGCTGAAATCCTGCAAGATCATTTTTTGATGCAGGCCATGATCCTCAATCTGGTAGCGATCAGCCAAGCCCTCGGCAATTCCAGGTGAAAAATGGCAATAGATTTTGGCTGGCAGCAATGGGCGTAAGGCATCAGATAATTGAGCCGAATAGTGGTGCTGCTGGTCATCAAACATCAGCCAAATTGGGGTGCTATGCCCGAGATAGATTAAAGCAATGTGTAATAATTCACCGGCTTGCTCCAGCCCATACCAAACCGTTGATGGCCAGAAAAAGCGATCTAAATCGCCAATTTGGTAAATATTGAGATCAGCATTGCGGCTGAGCCACGCTGCAATTCGCTCTTGGTCATGCAAGGAAATTAAACGCATTTCAACCACCTTACTAAATCAATAGGATTTATACTTTCGAATGATACTCATGGTTCGCCACCCTTCCGTCCCTCCGCTGGAGAGAAACGTAGAGGGTTTTCATCCCTGGTCAACACAATGGTTACACTTGGTGTCAGGGCTGGCGCAGGCCCAGGAGCCGTTGCTAAAACGCTCTCCTGATTGGCAGGTAACCTAATTAACCCGTGCCAAAAAATCTAAGGTGATTTTATACAACTCATCAAGCTCTAGTGAAGGTTCGACCGCCCGCAGATAATGCGACATGCCATCGAAAAAGTAGCTCTCGACTTCAACGCCTAAACCCCGCCATTGTTCAGCCAAAAACTCCGATTGGCTGGCGGGCACAACTTCGTCATTACGACTGTGCATCAACAAAATTGGCGGCAAATCGGCGCGAGGGTGTAATTGGGCCGAATAGGTGGCATAGCGTTGAATCTCCTGATCGGGATACCCCAAGGCAATCAGGGCTTGATCAAGCCCAAACGGCGGCATAAATGTTCCGGCTACAAAGCTCTCGCGCATAGCAAACAAATCGCTAATTGGCCCCAACAAAACCACACCAGTAAAACCAACATCATCTTGCAACAGGCGCAAAACGTGGAGGCTGCTATAACTGCCTGCCATAATCGCAATCTGGCTGCCATCGACTCCAACGAACGAGCCACCCCGAGCCAATGCCAACAAGCGCTTGAGATCGGCAATATCAGTTTCGAGGTCGAGGCTATAGGCTGGGCCAACTGCCAACACACTATAGCCGCGCTTGGCCAAGGGAATGCTAACGCTCTCCCATTCGTCGGCAGGGCCAGGGTAGACTGCCAACATCAAGGGCAAAGGCTGAGTTGCGGTAATTGGTCGATAAAGCAAGGTTAATTGTTGCTCGCCGTTATTGTTCCAAACTTGCACCTGTTGGCGCAAGGCTTGGGTTGGGTAGGGCGTAGTTCGGCTAACCACGCTGGTTGGGCCAAGCACGAGTTTTTCGACTGGATCATAACTTGGGGCAATTGCAGGCAAGAGCTGTACATGTTGCTCAGTTTGGGCCTGCTGCAAATCAACATCGAGCAAATAATCGCGATAGCTCGGCGCAGTAACCAGTAAGCGATATTCGTTAGCTGGCAAATTGCCAAGCTTATAACAGCCTTGACGATCGCTGCTGGCTCGATGTAAGCTGCCGTTGCGCTCGCTAACAGCCACAATTGCCCCAACGATTGGTTGCTGCTGTGCATTCTTAATACAACCAACGATGCTGCGATTAGCGATTGGCTGGCTTGGCATTTGGCCGTCGGCTCGCCATTGATCAAATTGATAACGCAGCGTATTACGAATTGGCCAAATCGTCACATTATCCGTGGTCAGCAGCCAGACCAAACCAATTGCCAAAAGGCCAATCATAATTCCCCCAATTTTGCGCCAAGAACGCTTGAACCATTGCATAATTTGCTCCTTTTGCAATTGAGTATGGCTTAATTTTGCTGGCTCAACCAGTTTGGATGCTGGCAATTACTGTACAACCAAGCTGTTAAGTGCTGCATGAGGCTTGGCAAGCGCTAAAAGTAACGCATAATAGCACTATTCAGCGCAAGAAATCTAGCTAGGCCAAGGGAGAAAAGTCGATGGTCGAGGCACATTTATTTGGGTTTGGCGGAGCACTCTGGTTAGCCTTGTTTATCGCCACCCGCACCCCCCAACGTTCGTGGCTATTTTGGGCCAGCATTACTAGTCTACTTGGCTTGATGGGCTTTTTTGGTTCGGGCGTGCTCGGCGGCGAAGGGCTGAATCTTGAGCAACTGATCAGTTTAGAGCGTAGTTTTTGGTGGAGTTCGGTGCTACCGATTACGGCTTGGCTCATGGTATGTAGCCTGATCCACCAAACGTTGCAACCAAGTATTGCTAAAATCACTAAGCCTGAACGTTGGTTGGTCGGCATTCTTGGATTAATCCTAATTGGCCTGGGGAGTTTCAGTAATTGGTTATTGAATTATGCTGAGCCAGTGTTGCTTGCCAGTGGTAGTCAAATAATTGGTACAGGCCCAGCTTACCCAATTTATAGTGCGTATGTGATGGGCTGCGTTAGTGCAGCGATCTGGCATTTGGTTGCAAGCTGGCGCATCGCCGAAACAGGCATGGCGCGGCGTAGTTTGGCCAGTTTGGTGTTGGGAGCCTTAGGATTCTTAATTGGCACAAGCAGTTTGTTGGCACGGCTCATTAGCATGAGCACATGGCCAATCTTTTATGGCTATGTACCAATTTTTGCTGGCTTGTTGATTACGGGCTTTGGGTTGGTGCGATTTGGCTTATTGTTGCAAGGCCAAAATGTGCTGCGCGATTTGATTTATAGCTTTTGCGAAATTAGCATCCTCGCCTTGATCTATTTAATTAGTGTGAATATTTTAGCTCTGCTGCGGCCCAGCCAATTGGCCTTGCTTTTGGCTTGTGTGATCATCAGCCATACTGGGTTGGATCGTGGGCGACGCTGGCTTGATCGCTTGTTCTTTTCGCGGGCTGAACAAGAGGCTCGTAGCCAATCGCGCGAATTTGCGATCGCCTTGGCTTCAACTCCTACGCCAACTCCAGCCCCAGTAATTATTGATGCGAAGCCCGATAAAGCTTGGAACGATGCAGTGCGGCGGGCGATCAGCGGTTTGAAAAATCCAGTTCAATTAGCCCAAAATCCCTTGCTCAGTAGCGCTTTGGTCAGCAATATCGTGCAGAGTAAAACCCTAGAAGATAATCGGCTGAATCGCAGTGCGATTGCCCGCGAACTGCTGTTGCAAGCAATCGAGCAACTACGGCCTGATGCCAGTCAAGCTTTGGGTAGCGGCGATGCATGGCGTTGGTATAACGTGCTGTATCTGCCCTATGTGCGTGAAATCAACCGCAAAACTGCGATCGATTGGCTTCGACGCGGCCTAAGCGACCCATTAATTGATGCTAGTGTATTGAGTTGGTTGGCGGATATTGATGAAGATACGTTTTATAAGTGGCAGCGCCGCGCCTCAGATTTGATCGCGGCTCAATTGTGGGAGCAACAATTGAAATTATTGCAAGCAATAGTGGAGTAAGGATTGTGGTGGAATGAGGGTTTATGTATGCTCGATTTTATCGTGTTTCTCCTCCCTTCCGTCCCTCCGCTGTGGGAGCAACAATTGAAATTATTGTAAACGCTAGTTGAGTAAGGATTGTCGTTGAATAATGGTTTATGGATGCTCGATTTTATTGTGTTTCTCCACCCTTCCGTCCCTCCGCTGGAGGGAAACGCAGGGTGTTTTCATCCCCCTGCACCCCTAAATTCAATTTGAGGATTATAGACGTGTAATAGATCAATCAACACTGATATTAATTATTGAGGAGACATAAATTTCTACTATTCGAATGATATTGGGCTATGGCTAATATTCAACATAATTAATGCTGAAGCATGTTACGAACTTCATCAATTGTATATGGTTCTTTGCGCATATGAATCACAGCATGGCAATTCGGGCATACAGGGCGCAAATCATCAATTGGATCAACTTCGTAGTTTTCGCCAATACTAGCCAGCGGTTTAAGATGATGGACATGGATAAATCCTTTTGCTAGGCTCTGTCTGATAATTCCATGGTAGACTCTCCGCTAGGAGGTGTGTATGGCTCGCCATGAATTGAGTGATGCCCAATTTGCCGTAATTGAACCACTTTTGCCAGCCGGAACCCGCCGTGGTCG